>JAGHBS010000196.1 GCA_021160865.1 Planctomycetota bacterium
ACCTGGCACCGCGTAGAAGCAGGGAGAGTTTCGAGATCGTCGAGCAGTTCGCCCAGCCAATATACGTGTTGTTTTTCGTTATCGTCGGAGCGAGGCTTTACATAGGCGGGATGCAGTGGTGGTTGTGGGTATTGGCAGTGGTTTACGTGATCGGAAGGACTGCAGGAAAGATGCTCGGTGCAAATCTCGGCGCGCGATTCTCCGGTGCTACCGAATCTGTTCGAAAGTACCTTGGTTTGTGTCTGTTTAGTCAGGCGGGCGTGGCTATCGGCTTGTCGATCCTCGCAAGCATGAGCTTTTCTCCCAAGATAGGTGGGGCAATTATAATGATAGTGACTGCTACTACTTTACTCGTACAGATAATAGGTCCGCCCTGCGTGAAACTGGCTGTTAAGAAAGCAGGAGAGATAGGACTCGATGTTACCGAAGAAGACCTGATGCGCAGCTATAAGGTTCGCGATGTAGTCAACCGCACCACTCCGACTTTCCACGAAAACTCCCGGCTTGGGGATATCCTTCGCACAATTGCACAGACCGATGCAATGTCTTATCCCGTTATCGATGCCGAGGGGAAATTGGTGGGAATCATTACCATTGAGGAACTTAAAAGAAGTTTCGTAGATAATGAGATGACCAACTGGCTGCTTGCGTATGACCTGATGCGTCCTGTGCCCGATGTCATCGAGCAGGATGCCCCGTTAATAGAAGCGATAACGCGAATGCGCGAGCAAAACCTTTCCTACATACCTGTGGTTGAATCGCGTGATAACCCACGATTGGTGGGCATGCTGGAACTCTCTGCTGTCGAACGATACCTCTCCGGTGAGGTAATAAGGAGGCGGCAATTAGCAGGTACGTGATTTTCGGAACTGTCGCAAGTTGCATTAGTGGGTAGGGATAAGTGAGATTTCTCCTGCTTTTTTCAGAGCGACCTTTGTCAGGATCGGCCCGATAATCTCAAATAAAATGCACGTAGCGGTGACCGTTACGAGAACGTCGCTTCCTATCCGGGCGGCTTCGGGAGAAATGTCGGCAAATTCATTTTTTGCTATCAACGCCAGCCCGATGGCTACGCCTGCCTGAGAGAGGATTCCTAATCCGAGGTATTTTCTGATGACTTTATCGGCTTTTCCAATTACCCCGCCGATGTATGCTCCACCGATTAAACCTGCCGAGCGGGTGATAATGTAGATTGTTCCGACGATTCCAAGGGCGGTAATGGCGTGCAAGTCCAAATGCGCACCTGCCAGTGAGAAAAACAGGATGAAGATAAGAGGCATTATCTGGTTCATCTGGTCTGCGACCTTTCTGATGAGGTCTTCCCTGCGGAGATTGACCAGTACGAATCCAATCATCATATTGGTCAGTATCAACGACAAATGCAGCAGTTCAGCCAATCCACAGCCAAACAGGATTGTCCCGAAGATCAGGATTATCAAACTCGAGGTTTCCTTGGTCTTTCTTGCAAGAAATGAAAAGGCAAGTCCGAGTCCACCGCCGATTATGAAACTCAGGATGATTTCTTTGAACGGCATCCATAGCGTTTTTAATGCACCATCGGAAACTGGTGAGACTCTGCCTTGCAGGATGGTCTTGGCTGCTGCAAATGCAAAGGCGAAGATGATGATTGCAAGTCCATCGTCAAATCCTACAACTGCATACAGTGCGGTCGTTAATTTCCCCTTGGCACGGTATTCGTGCAATACCGCAACCGTACCGGCCGGCGCACTTGCCGGCGCCATTGCTGCAAATACCAGTGCCAACGGCAGATTCCACGTCAATAGGAACAACCCCAGGAATACCATAATGAAAGCGCCGAATGATTCAGTGAGGATGATTATCCCGATGCTTTTTCCCAGGCTCCGAAGCGCCTTGATACTCAGTTCCGAGCCGATGGCAAACGCTACGAATCCCAGGCCCATTTGCGTGATGAAATCGAGGTTATCTATATCGCCCTTGCTGCAAATGTTGAGGATTGAAGGTCCCAGGAACATACCAGCGGCCATATATCCTATGATGGAAGGCAAGTGGACGAGCCGGGCGAGTTTGCCCATGCAGAAACCGAGCCCTATCAACACGCCTGCAAGAAGGAATGGGGGAAGGTGGATTATCGCAAACATGCTCATGTGCTTCTGTCCCGTTATAATTCCAGGTTTCCTGCTGCAAAAAGAAGATGGTGAACTGCTACAAGCACGTGTGTACACTTGGCGAGCGGGCCGGTTATCTGTTCGATCCTGCGGATGGTTTCATTGGTCAATTTCCTGTCAACCATCGCGACGATCATGCGGTTTGAAGGTTTCTTCCTATCGCTCCACAGGCCCGCGTAGATGGGTACATGTTCGAGGTATGCCCCGGAATGCTGGGCATCCAGCACCATTACGGGACAATCCAGAGCCGAGAACAATTCTAAGATTTCTTCGAAGATATGATTATCCTGAACAAGGATATGGAAGAGGTCTTTTTGCTTCCTTTCGGTGGTGATTGCTTCGTCGAGGCTGTAGCGGAGGAAACTTTCCCGTACCGCATCGGCGCTTGGCTGAGAGAGGATTTCATCAATCGCACCAGGAGCGCGGAGAACCTGACTGACGGCGGAGAGCAACCTGATATGCTCATCAGATTCCTTTTCAGGACCAATAATAAAGACGAACAAGCGAACTTTTTTATTATCTAATGCCTCGAAATCTACGCCTTCTGGACAGGTTAGTATTCCGATGATGAACTCCTCGGCATCTTCAAGTCGGCAATGGGGAATAGCAATTCCGCCGCCAAAACCTGTTGAACCTATCTTTTCTCTCTCTTTTAGCCCTTGGATTATTCTTTCAGGGGGTACCTTGTTCAGGGCAGGACACCTTCTTGCCAGTTCAGCGATGAGTTTGAGTACCTCATCCTTATTTTTAGCATGGATTTTTACTCCGATACACTCAGCTCGCAGGACATCGTGCAATTTCATTCGTTTGTCCCCTCATGTATTTTTCTCATTGAGATTTTCATTCTTCGAGGCCTCAATCTTGATGATTGTATCAACAAATTGTATCAGTATCAGTGTATATAGTAAGGATAATCGCCCCCGATGGAATTATTCAACCGTGACGGACTTTGCCAGATTTCTTGGCTTATCGACATCGCAGCCTCTTGCAACAGCTGCATGATATGCAAGTAATTGTAAGGGAACTACCGTAAGGATGGGGGTGAGCGGAACGGGGCAGTCTGGTATGAAAAGCACGTCGTCGGCATATTTAGTGATTGAACCATCGCCACGGGTAGCGATTGCGATTATACGTCCGCCTCGAGCACGGACTTCCTGAATGTTGCCGAGGATTTTTTCATACGTGCTACAGCGAGTTGCTAAAAATACCACAGGCATCCCCTCGTGGATAAGGGCAATTGGTCCGTGTTTCATCTCTGCTGCTGGAAGTCCCTCAGCATGGATATAACTAATTTCTTTGAGTTTCAGGGCACCCTCCAGAGCGATAGGATAATTATACCCTCTGCCAAGGAATAGCCAGTTGTTATGTTGATAGCATTCGCGAGCGATTTGGGCAATTTTGTCAGATTGCTGGAGGACTTCTTCAACTTTATCAGGAATTGCCGATAACTGTTCCATATAGTATTGCAAGGTAGCCTGTGAGAGGAATCTTCGCCGACCAAGGTATAAACTTATCAAAGCAAGGACGGTAATTTGTGCGGTAAATGCTTTTGTCGAAGCCACACCAATCTCAGGTCCGACGTGGAGGTAAACTCCTGCATCAGTCTCGCGGGCGATACTTGAACCGACCACATTCACCACGCCAAGAGTAAGGGCACCCTTTTGTTTTACTTCTCGAAGAGCGGATAAAGTGTCGGCAGTTTCGCCAGATTGGCTTACCGCTATTACCGCCGTTGCATCTTCGATGATGGGATTACGATATCGCAGTTCACTTGCATATTCGACTTCAGCCGGGATTTTAGCAATGTCTTCAAAGAGATATTCTCCAATAAGCCCGGCGTGCCAGGCAGTTCCGCAGCCGGTCAGAATTATCCGTCTTATCTTAATCAGTTCCTTGCTAACTTCGGTTAGCCCACCTAATTGGATGGTTTCGTCTTGCAGGTTTAATCTTCCACGCAGGGTGTTCCGTAAACATTCGGGCTGCTCGAATATTTCCTTGAGCATGAAATGCTCGTAGCCTCCTAAGGCAATTTCCTCCAGCGAGCATTCTATTTGCTCGACCTGCTTGGAGATGAGGGCGTTATCGAGCGTGAGCGTTTTCAGCCCGTCTTTGCCTGCAACGGCTACTTCGTTATCATTGAGGTAGACGACGTTTGCAGTGTGGGCGACAATGGCAGCAGCGTCAGAGGCTACTATGTATTCATCAGCCCCGACGCCGACAATCAATGGCGAACCCTTCCTTGCTGCTACCAATATATCAGGCTGATCGGCACAGATTACTGCCAGTCCATACGTGCCGGAGACTTCCCGCAAAGCAGATTGCACCGCTTGGACAAAATCAACCTTCCCACCTTGATAAAACTCTTCGATGAGATGGGCAAGAATCTCCGAATCGGTTTGCGATGTAAATTGATGACCTTTCTCAATAAGCACCTGCTTGAGTGAGGCATAATTTTCGATAATCCCATTGTGAACGATAGCGATTTTTCCGCTGCAATCTGTATGCGGGTGAGCATTGACTTTGTTGGCTTTACCATGAGTTGCCCAGCGGGTATGGGCGATTCCTATTGTACTTTTTGTACTTTCCTGAATGGGATTATTATTCGCAGCTGGTGCGGCTGGAGGGTTGTCCCTGAGCTGTTGTTCTAAGTTGCTTATCCTACCCGGGCATTTTTGTAGATAGATTTTCCCGTCTCGGATAACAGCAATACCAACAGAATCATACCCACGGTATTCAAGCCGTTTTAGCCCCTCGATGAGAATCGGTTCAGCTGGTTTGTTTCCGATATATCCTACAATCCCGCACATGCTATTGCTCTTATCGGTAAGTATATCAGGGTAGTTGAGGTTGGTTTTGCGAGAATTAAAAGTGAAGGTAGCGATGCAATGTATTTGATGCCCTGATGCACTTGGATTATGAATAGGACTATCCATCGAGTAAGCCGCCTCGGTGATGCAAAGCGATATGAAGCGAGCAATTTTCCATTGCTGGGGTGTAAAGTCAGTGGGAGTTGATATTATGTTTTCTGGACGGCTGCTGCTGTAGTGGGGGCAATCATATCTGCAAGGGCAAGGTCTTCCTGAGTAAATGGCTGTTCGCCTTTGCGATATAACGCTACAATGCCAATAAGTTGCCCTTTGCCTACCATCAATGGGATTACCATTAAAGTCACCCCGATGAGAAACTTATGGATGGATTCAGGGAATTTTTCAAGATTTTCATATGCGTCGAATACTTTTATCTCAGGCTTTTCAAGTACATCGGGTACAATTGCATCGGCAAGGGCCCGGCAGAAATTAACACCGTCGGGTACAGGCACGCCGAATCGACCAGTTAGGCGCAACTCAGCAGTTTCATCACAGAGCATTGCCACGCCGAAAAGCGGACCCGTTCGTTCAACAAAGAGACGAAACAGCCCACGAAAGATATCATGTTCATCAGAACATTTAAGTAGGTACTTGTTGTACTCGATAACTGCCGTTTGTCGTGCCAATTTTTCTTGAAGGTCGCGACAGGTATTAGATAATTCAGCACAGGTCGCGCAAACCAATCGATATTGATGTCTGCGCTTCTTGCTAAGTTCACGGAGGTAGCGGTATCGGCGATTAAATCGACTTTGTCCTTCAAGACGGCGAATTTCGTCATCAACAGTTTGCTTTAGACGGGATAGATTAATCGGCTTGGGTAATACGCCGATGGGCCTTCGTCGGGAAGCCTGAAGAAGTGTATCGGTATCGCCCCAGCCGGTAATAATCACCGCAGGTAGGTCGGGTGAGTCCTCTCGAAGACGGTCAATTACCTCCAGCCCGTTCAAATCACCAAGCCTGATATCCACGATAACTAAAGTTGGCTTAATCTGTTTGGATATTTCGATTGCTGCTTGACCGCTAATTGCAGAGACTACTTCGATTTTATCATTCTGAAGGGCATCGGTGATGAGCTGACATATTTGCGGTTCATCGTCGACTACCAACAGACGCGTTCGGCGTGATGAAGCGATGGTTGCGCCCATGTCAATTTACTCCTTTTGCCCTTGTTGTGCTTGTGGAAGTTCTACGAAAACAGTTGTGCCTTCGCCGACCTTGCTTTCAATTCGGATCTTTCCGCCGTTGCTTTCTATAATTCTTTTAGCACGGGTAAGTCCCATTCCTCTGCCTCGACCTGCCTCTCTTCGTGAAAAGAAGGGCGTAAAGGCGGATTTGAGAGTTTCCTCGTCCATTCCAGGCCCATCATCATGAACCTGTATGAGGACGGTAGAGTCTCTGGAGGAACTTTGCAATATTGAATCAGCCCGGCCAGCGTGAAGCGTGACGTTTGCACATCCTTCTGAGGCAGTGTATGCGTTTCTCAACAACTCCACCATAACCTCCTCAATCTGATTGACATCAACCCAAACTGGTGGACAATTGGGTTCGATAGTTATATCGACCTGAAACGAAGGTGGCTTTGATTCTAATTCGGAGAGGAATCTTTCCTTAGCCTTCGTAAGGAGTTCAGCGGGGGATATTGACCGCGGAGAAGCGACTGCTGGCTGAGCAAAACTCATTAATTCAGAGATAATATCGCTTATCTCCTGTGCCTTTTTCGCAATGAGTTCTGCGGTTTCCTTATCCTTCTTCGTTTTGGCTCGATTTGCAAGTAGTTGAGCCCTGCCTGAGATTACGGCAAGGGGGTTGTTTATTTCATGTCCAGCCCCGGCAGCCATTTGGCCAACTTCCGCCAGGGCACGGGTAAGCGTAAGGGCTTGCTGGACCTCTTCGAGGTGTTGAGATGCCTGGGCAAGTTGTTCAGCAAGGGCATCGGCATGTGCTCGATCGCCCAAGGCTGCAAGAATAAATCCTATTATACCTGCGAGTGTCTTGAAGACCTTGTCCTCAGAAATGGTCTTTCGCATCCGATTAGGTAAAAGCACTCCGCCAACAAAGCGCCCTTGACAAAGCAAGGGAATGCAAAGGTAATTATCAATGTCTAATAAATCCGACCAGACGTCGGAGAGAAACTCCATTGAGCGTATTATCTCACCTGCAGGATGCAGAAATGATGTGGATAAGAGATTTGCGGAAGGAACATTTCTAAATTCGCCAAGTCGAAATATCTCCTGATCTTCGGTATCAAAGCCGCTGCACGCTGATAAAACGATGTGAGAATGATTTATCAGGGCAAAAGTACATATCGGCTCTGTAGCAGTAGGTTCAAAGTCCGAAGCCGAAGCAAAAACGTAAGAAATCTCCTGACATATCTGATGCAACGACGATGAGGGCGAAATCCTCTCCACGAAGTGTCCTAATCCCTCGAAAGTATGATCATATCGTTCCAAGACATTGGCACGTTTTATGAGTGTTTCGTTTAACTTGGCTAATTCTTCCCCAGTTTTTGCCAGGGTCAAACCGTATGAAATCGTCTTGGTGGTTGTTTGATTTGATAGGTCAGAAGTATCAGCTATTTCAAGTAATCTCTCAACTTTCTCGGGCAGGGATTGGCTTACTTCATCAACCGCTTTACTCGAAAGCCCAAGTTCAGATGAAATTGCGTTAACATCTTGAGTAAAGATACTATTTCCGCTGAAACCAATCTCCTTCTGACGAGCGATAATGTCAGCCAATTGAACGAGCAACACCATGTTAATAATGTGTTTGCTGCCGGGAACCCCTCCGACGGGCTGATGATGCAGCCAGATGACCTCTTGAATCTCGACGGGGATTGACCAATTTCGCCCAAGGCGACGACCGACGATAGTATGATCAATACCGATAATCTCCCTTTCGCAAAATATGAGACTCTTCCTTTCCGAAGCAGCTGCCTGGAGAACTCGACGATATGTCTTGGGAAGTGCATTAGAAAGTGCTATTTTACCTATGTCGTGTAGTAGTCCGCAGATATAACAAAATGAAGGATTTTCAATTCTGCCGCTTCGTTCAGCAAGCATCTCTGCAGCGCATGCAGTTGCTACACAATGAGCGCGGAAACCGCAGTAATCAAATCCCGAAGCAATCTGATGAGAGTCATCGACAACTTGCATGGAAAGAATGGCTGAACGGATTGCATCGTTTGGAAGTATTTCAAGACAATCTTCCAGCGTTTGAATCTCAACTTCAGGTTTCCTGGAGCGAGCAAGACAAAGTAATCTGGCAGTAATTGCCGGGTCAGTAGCAGCGGCTGAGAGAATCTCTTTTTTCTCCGACTGGGCTGAAATTGCATTAAGCATTCTGGCTATTGAGTCAGGGCAGGACGGTAGAGAATCAATCTGCCTGATAAGTAAGTCAATCTGCTGATGGGGGACTTTTCCCTGTGATTGATCGGCTTGGTCAGGTTTGAAGGCATCGGGAAACATTCGTGTTGCACTTCCCCCCATTATCGGCGATGAGCCGCACTACCTCTAACCAGTTTTACAATCCTATCTATTACCGTATTGATGTTGAAAGGTTTTCTGATAAAATCATCAGCACCGGCTTTGAGTAGTTCATCTATCTCGGATTTATTCACGACACCTGATATTATTAAGATGCGTATCTTTCTTAAATCCTCGCTTTCACGGATCGTTTTACAAACAACGTTTCCATTTATGTCAGGCAGCATGTAATCCAGGACTATCACATCTGGTTTAAATCTATTTGCTTCCACACCAGCATCGAATCCTGTCGAGGCGGTACGTATCTCAAACCTTCCATCACGACTTAGCGCATCGACGAACAATTCCACAATGTCCGGATCATCATCTACAATTAGCACCTTTATCTTATCGGACTCCAGTGCATCCATCGGGATATTGTGTTCTTTCATGAACTTTATGAGTTTATCCCGTGGTATGCGGCGGAATTTGCTGCCCGGAACACGAAAACCCTCCAATTGGCCACTATCGAAGCAACGAATGATGGTTTGCTGACTTAACTTGCAGATTTCAGCCGCTTCACCCGTCGTGAAAACTGTTTTGTGTCGTAGATTGGGCATAACTCTTTACCGTGTCTGGCTACTATTATACAGGAAAGAATGTTATTTCCCTCGAAGAAATTTAAGTCCTCCAACCAGCCCACACAATCACTTGCATAATATACCAATCGTCCAATGTGCATTTCAACTTAATCTATTCAGTTTACCTATCTCAACAAGTGATGTTTATTACTCTGTCACTACTTAGCGATTATATCGGGCAATAGCGTGATATTGAGGTCTTCCATATCTTATATTATTGTATATTGCAGGATTCAGGGTGTCAGGTTGTTTCATTTTGAATTCCCTGGCAGAATAGCGAATTCCAGCATGATAAGCACACATTTTATCAGCGAGGTTCATCGATGGACAACAGCGACATTATCAGCGTGATATTATGTGGCGGGCAGGGCAAACGAATGCGTTCGACCAACTTGCATAAGGTTTGTTTCCCGATTAATGGTACGCCTGCGATTATCCGCACAATTGACGTGTTAAAGTCAGCGGGGCTATCTCGATTCCTCATCGTTGTAGGACAAATGGCTGAACAGGTCATATCAACGATTACGCAGAAGCATCCTGATGTCTTTTTTGTCTATCAGCCCAGTCCCCGTGGTACCGGTCATGCAGTATCCTGTGCTGTGGAGGTCTTGACTGCTTCAAAACACGATGGTCTTATCCTGATAGTAATGGGGGATAAGGTAATCGAACCATATGTCATCGAACGACTCATTGAAACGCACCGACAAGCCAATCCTAACCTTACACTCACAACGCTACCAAAGACTGATAAGACCACTGCAGGCAGGGTAGTTATCGATTCAGACGAAAATGTTCTGGGAATTATAGAACTTGCCGATATTCAGCGAGCAGCAAGGAGTGGTGAAAAAATCACGCTTGCAGGAAAGCGCTTTACTGCCAGACAGATTGAACGACGAGTTGATCGTGTCAATGCCTCGCTATACTTATTCGATGCCAGCACACTTTATGATGCTATCCACTCCCTCCGCGATGATAATGCACAAGGTGAACTATATCTGACCGATACTGTCGAGTACATCGCAAAGGCAGGTAAGAAAATTGCATTGATGCATGTGGAGAATCCGGAAGATTTGATGGCATACAACACGCCTGAGGAACTTCTGGAAGTAGAAGAGGTTATCCGCAAGCGATTGGCGGGTAGGAAAAGAATAAGAGCACCCAGGAAGAAACTTCCAGTCAGACAACTTCGGCGAGCAGGTGAGTTGATAAAGATTTTTGAAGAAAATCCACCCCGCCTGAGAAAAACGATGATAGCAATTTACGGACAGGATACCGAACTCCTTACTGAGCGCCGAAAGGCATTTGTGAAATTACTTCGAACTTTTATCCGCCACTATGGCCCGGAGCGTAAGGTGGTTCTTGCACGGGCTCCGGGAAGAGTTAATTTACTCGGAAGACATGTCGATCATAGGGGCGGTCATGTCAATGTGATGGCAATCAACAAGGAAATTATCGTGGCAGCAGCAGGCAGGGAAGATGATACCGTCACATTGACGAATGTTAATGCTCGTCAATTTCCCCGCAGACAATTTCGCATAGGTGAGTTATTACGAGCGGCTAATTGGTACGATTGGGTTGATTTTATCAATTCGGCAACCGTTCGGCATGTCCTCGAAGCTTCTCATGGTGATTGGAGCAACTACGCAAAGGCTGCCGTTCTACGCTTACAACACGCTTGTTCTGATCATCGTCTTACCGGGGCAGATTGCGTAGTATCGGGGAACATCCCCATGGGAGCAGGGCTTAGCAGTTCCTCAGCGATGGTTGTCGGCATTGCCGAAGTTGCCGTTGCCCTAAACGGACTGAATATCACGACGCAACAATTTGTTGATCTCTGTGGTGAAGGTGAATGGTTCGTTGGCTCTCGAGGCGGCTCTGCTGACCACGCCGCTATCAGAAGTGGTAAGAAGGGACGTATTGCAAAGGTAGGGTTCTTTCCCTTCCGTATTGTCCAGACGGTTGCCTTACCTGATAATCTGGCATTGATAATTGCGAATAGCGGAATTGTAGCAGCTAAAAGCGCCAGTGCGAGGGACGCTTACAATCATCGTGTAGCCACCTATGACCTCGCAGAGATGCTGTTGAGGAAGCGTAGCGGGATGCTAAAAAATATGGAGCATCTTCGCGATATAAATCCCAATACGCTCGGCATCTCGCCAGCAGAGATTTACCGTGTAATCAAACTTTTGCCGATACAGATAACCCGAAGCGAAGCATGGGAACTTCTAAAAGACCAATCCGAGAGGTTGGAGCAGATATTCTCCTCCCACGCTGACATCGGTCCATATCGGCTTCGAGATGTAGCAATGTTTGGTATAGCAGAATGCTTACGAAG
>JAGHBS010000207.1 GCA_021160865.1 Planctomycetota bacterium
AGGATATTCCAAGACCTTCTTCGGCCTGGCTTTTACCAATTCTCCCAACTTTCTAAGGCATTCCTCGGGCGATTTTACATCCTGAAGCGCGCGAAACATCCGCCTGGCAATATCGCGGTGCTCGAATAACCAATCAGCAAAGTCCTTACTTGCCCCAATCGTATCAGCAAGGGCAAGATATCGGCACGCACGTCGGATATAAATCATATCCGTCAGCGTCTCGAGTTGATTTACATGCCCGCAACTAAGCCTGGCAAGGATTGCCTTATCCACAAGATTGCATAATTCATCGTAATTGTGAGTACTAACCGCTTGCTTTAGTTCATCAAACAGGATTGTTGCAAGCCAGGAATCCTCGATCCCGTCGCCTTCCTTGATTTTGTGAGGTTTGATTGGGCGCTTTGGCACACCCTTCTGGGCAGCCGTTGCATTCGAACAGACACCTACGAAAATCAATACTATCAGCGATTGCAAAAAGCATCTTCGATGTGTCATGTTCTTCCCTTTCAAGGATTGAACCAACCGATATTTTCTTTCTATTTGGTTATATAGTAGGGTTGTAATAGCGCAAGATGCAATTTGTTGTTTATCAGGTCTTTGTCTTTTTAGCATATTTAGGTATATTCAAGGATTGTATCTGGAGAGGTGCCGGAGTGGCCGATCGGGCGGCATTGGAAATGCCGTGTGCCCGTTAGGGTACCGCGGGTTCGAATCCCGCCCTCTCCGTTTGACGATGTAAAATGTAATAAGATAATTCCTACATTTATGGCTCTTCGGGATGGCAGCGTGTAGGTTGGGTATCTTATGGCACGTGGAAAGGCACTAATCCGACAATGGAACCTTCTAAAAGCCCTTCAATCACATCACTTTGGCATCGATACCAATGAACTGGCAAGACGATTAGGATGCTCCAAGCGAACCGTCCAGCGAGATCTTGACATTCTTCAACAGGCTGGCTTCCCTATCAGGTACGAACAGCGGGACTTCGGCAAACGGTTCTGGAAACTGACCCCCCACTTCATCGAACGCGAAGAATTGATGCTATCGGTAACCGAAATAATCAGCTTGTTCCTCAGCAGGCAGATATTGGCACCATTAGCAGGAACACAATTCGGCGACGGGCTGGCAAGCGCCCTGGAAAAAATCAAGGCAATCCTCCCCGCACGGGCATTGAATTACTTCGACGACCTCGATGAAACCTTACTGGTCAAGACGGTCGCCAAGCATGATTACTCCAATCAAGATAAGGAAATCCGCATCCTCAATCGTGCTATAAATGACGGACGAGTGTTGAAAATCCGATACCATTCAGCCAGCAAAGGTAAAATAATAGAGACCTATTTCCACCCCTACGGCTTGGTATTTTTCGGGATGAACCTCTACTGCATCGGCTTCATGGTCGAATATAACGAGATACGCACGTTGAAAGTCTCGCGATTTCTGGGGGTGGAAATGATTGACGAAACCTTCGAAAAACCTGCCACCTTCTCACTAACCGCCTACACGCACGGGACCTTTGGCATCTTTGGCCCAGGGAAGTTTCAGACGATTAAAGTACGTTTCACCGGCTGGGCTGCTACCAATGTCCGTGAACATCAATGGCATATGAGTCAGAAGATCATCAAACAGGGCAAAGATAGGAAGACCAACGTCGATTATCTCATCGCCACCTTCGAGTTATGCGACACGACCGAGTTTAAACGCTGGATTCTCGGCTATGGACAATACGCCACCATTCTAAAACCAAAGGCTCTAGCGAGGGAAATCGCAACCGAGCTGGCAAACGCATACAAGACATATAAGACGATACTCTAAAGACAATGCACCAGCCGCCTAAGTTCTGATAGTCCCACACCTTTCTGAGCAGATTCAAATTTTTCCAAATTTTTATAAAAAAGAGTGATTAGTACGACCGTCCCTGTCATACCCCCCTCGTAAAATCATAATTAGCGGTGGCATTACTTCTTATCCCTTAGCAAACATGAAAGGAGAACCAAGATGAAAACAACAAGAAATGTCCCTTTACCCAGAACGCTTCGGCCGTTTGTGAAGTTACTAAAGGTAGGCGATGTAATCGGCCATGCAAACCTTGCGCTCGCGCCCTTGTGGGGGGAAGGGCGTGGGCGCCTCGATTATCTCCTTGCTGCCGAAGCAATAAAGGCAGGGACACTTACCATTACCGAGATTGACGCTGCCGGCAGCGTGCCGGAACTGCTGGCTGTCAATACCAGTGAAAAGATGGTCTTACTGATTGATGGAGAGGAACTCGTCGGTGCAAAGCAGAACCGCATAATGAACACATCCGTGCTACTTCGGGCGAAGTCCAAGACGAAAATCCCCGTTTCCTGCGTCGAGCAAGGTCGCTGGCGATTAACTTCTCAGAAGTTCACAAGCGGTATTCACGCTCCAACGAGACTGCGGGCGAAAAAGACGCGGGCAGTATCAGACAATCTGCGCCGCTTACATCGGGCTGAAAGTGATCAATCGGCTATCTGGCAGGAGGTAAATTTTTGTCTTGAAGGTGCACGTGCATCTTCTCCAACAATGGCGATGCGCGATGTAGTCGAACAGCGGCAAAAGACATTCGACTCCTATATACAGGCTTTGCCATATCCTCAGGGCGCCCGCGGTATCATCGCAGCCATCAATGGCAAGTTCGCTGCCGCTGATATCTTCGACAAGCCCGAGACGCTCGAAAGCATCTGGTCAAGACTGCTGACTGGCTATGCGATGGACGCTATCTGCCGACAGGAAGAGAAAACCGGCTCATTTTCTACCAAGGCTGCCAGCGTTTTGCTGGAACATGTCGGCGAGATTGAATGCGATCTCTGTCCAAGCGTGGGCGTTGGGAAGGACTGGCGATTTGAAGCCGATGATATCATCGGTCAAGCCCTCGTGGCTAATCGCACTTGCGTGCATATGTGCATATTCCCGAACGATGAAAAGAATGATACTGAAAGCGGCTTTCTCCCCCGCATCCTGCCGCCATCAAGGCGACGGAGACAATGATATCGATGAAAACATTTAAACCACTACTCCGCATCTCATAATAAGACCGGGGGGATGCTGGCATCCGCCAGCATCCCCCCACCTCACACGAAAAGCCATTCCCACACTTACGCGAGTCGGATAAAATAAAGATATGATGATGTTTCAGCAAATTGGCAAAGTAATCGCTCTTTTCGGATTAGTGATGCTGGCTGTCGGTGGATTATTATATCTGCTGGGACGGCTTGGGATTACTCACCTGCCAGGCGATCTTGCCTTCGGAAAGGGCAACTGGCGAGTCTATTTGCCCCTCGGTACGTGTATATTCCTTTCGATACTGCTGACCTTAATTTTGTACCTCCTAAGCCGATTACAGCGATAAGAATAATTATTGTTCCTGACTATCCTCCCTCTTTTGCAAATCTTCAGGTAAGTCTTGTTTGATTATCACGAGTTCATCGCATTCATCAGCCTGGGGCATTTCAAAGACGCTCTCGAAATGGTCAATCGCATCGGTCATTTTTTCAGGCTTGAGTGTCGGGTGGTCTTTCCGCTCAAGGATACGCCTCTCGCATAAACTCCGTGGGACGTCAAAATAGATAATCTTCACTCGATAGCCATGAGATTTAGCCAAATCTGCAAATCGCTTCCGTTGCCAGCGGAGGGGATTTGTCCGATCAATAACTATCCTCTCAACACCCGACTCCAAGAGGTCACAATAATGCCGAAAGAGACTGCCAAATCGCCTCGGGCCTTCATCCTGCGAGATGCGTTTATATTCAGGTAAGGCAGTTTGACAATACCACGTTTTCCCAGCCCCCTGCCTGCCTACGAGAATTACAACTTCCTTCATAGTCTATGATGATTTTTTATGATGACGATAAAAGCAATTCAGGCGTAATCATCCACGCAATCTTCCAAATACCTTCGGGTGATTTTTCCATGCAAACCATTCCTGCACTTTGAAATGCCACTATCTCTACAGATTCATCATCACCTACCAATTTCGCCAATAATTTATTCAGAAAAGGCAGATGACCTACAAGCATTAATTCTGCCGACATTCGCTCAATATCTTGCAATATCGGCTCAATAGGATCATTAGGATTTAGTGCCTCGTGCTGAACGACCCCTTCATCAGATTGAACTGCCTCGGCAATTATCTCTACAGTCTGGGC
>JAGHBS010000129.1 GCA_021160865.1 Planctomycetota bacterium
CGGTGAGTGTCTATGGTATCGTGGATGAATATCCCAATGGCAATAAAGGCTATCTTTGGACCGATGCCAGGGTGATTTGGGAAAATGGAGCCTCGCTGAGTATTGTCGATGCGATTGGTTATCCCAATGCTGCTCCGGGTGGGAACTATCAAGGCTTGGTGATGTGGTGCCAGGGGGACAAAGACGCTACCTTGCTAGTGCATAACGATCAGTTCCGAGGCGTCAAGCATAGTTATAACTTCGCCGATCCAGGTGGAAAGATTTATAGCGAGCCAAGCCCGGACTATTTCCAAATGGTCTACCGCGGCGGTGATGGACTTACGCCCGTCGGGTATGGTTATCGAAGCGTCGAGTATATCATCCGCGCTTGCTGTAAGGCCCGCGCAATGAGCGACCTGAAGGAGAGACAAAAGTTCCTCAAACAACTTGATGAAGAAGGTATCATGGCAACCCCCGCTAATAGCAGCTATAACGAACTGGTAATCGAGGCAGGTAGAAAAAGCATCCAGGCGGGTGGCAGGGAAGTACTCATAGATTACGATGGTGAACCACGAATAAGATTCAGAGAATATGATGACTAATGACCAGTACCTAATGGTTAATAACAGTTAGGCGATAACGCATGCAAGATAAATAAGGAGAAGAAGTAAAAATGGCTACGAAAGAATTTCCACTTGTTCCCGAGGATGTCCCGCAGGTAAAGACAAAGTATCGGACGATTTGCACGAAGATTCCTGTTCCGGAATCCATCGAGTTGCTCAAGCGGCTGCGTGAGCTGGAACCACGCAGTATGGGCGGTCAGCCACCGGTAATCTGGCATCATGGGGAAGGGTTTACTATTTCCGATGCCTATGGAAATACCTGGATTGATTTTTCAAGTGGCGTGCTGGTCACTTCAAGCGGACATGGCAGGGAAGAAATCGTCAAAGCAATTACAGATATGGCAAAGCAACGGTTGTATCATGCCTACTGCTTCCCGACGGAGATAAGGCTTAGGTGGGTCGAAAAACTTACTTCGATTTTACCTGCTCCGCTGAAACGTGTCTTCTTGCTGACCACCGGGTCAGAGGCTACCGAATGCTGCATTAAACTTGCAAGGACGTGGGGGATGAAAGTCGGCGGGAAGGAGAAGAATATCATCGTCTCGTTCGATAACGCCTTTCACGGCAGGACGATGGGGGCGCAACTGGCTGGAGGAATACCAGCACTGAAAAACTGGCTTGGTGATACCAACGGGAAATTCGTCCAGGTGCCATTCCCCGATGGTTTCCGTCAAAAGGATACCAGTTTCGAAGTCTTCGAGAAAACACTGAAAGAAAAAGGCGTTAATCCTGATAATGTTTGTGGCGTGATTTCGGAAACCTTCCAGGGCTGTAATGCCACCATAATGCCGCCCGAATACGCTCAAGCATTGCGGAAGTGGTGCGATGAGCATAAAGCAGTGCTAATCTTCGATGAAATTCAGGCTGGCTTCGGCAGGACGGGCAAGTGGTTTGGATTCCAACATCTTGATGTCGTGCCGGACTTGGTAGCCTGTGGAAAGGGAATTGCCGGTGGCATGCCCGTCTCTGCAGTTCTGGGAACAGAGGAACTGATGAATCTCTACGGCCCTGGTGAGATGACCAGTACGCACTCGGCAAATCCAGTTTGTTCAGCAGCAGGGCTTGCTAATCTGGAAGTACTGGAGAAGGAAAATCTCTTTGACAATGTTAATCGGCTTGCACCAGTACTGTCAGAGGGTTGTCGGCGAATTGCCGAGGCATCGGGCGGAAAGATAGGTCATTGGGATTCAATCGGACTTGTCGGGGCATTGCAGTTTACCAAGAACGGCACCACCGAGCCCGATCCTGAACCTGCATGGGAATTGGTTCGACGAGCAGTTCAACGGGGCGTGATGCTCTTTGCCCCGGTAGGCGTCGGCGGCTGTGCTGTAAAAATTAATCCTCCATTGGTCATCAATGAAGAAGGACTCCGTGAAGGGCTTGAAGTTCTGGAACAAATTGTTGCTGAAGGTGTATAATTAAATCACCAATTGACCAAGATCAGTTGTTGGGCAACACGCTGGCTGGATAGAGCACGATTGATAAAGTTATCACAACGATAAAGGTTAAAAAATTTCGGAAGCGG
The DNA here is from genome assembly GCA_021160865.1 of Planctomycetota bacterium. Classification (GTDB taxonomy): domain Bacteria; phylum Planctomycetota; class Phycisphaerae; order SM23-33; family SM23-33; genus JAGHBS01. Next base: position 2,128 of record JAGHBS010000129.1, read on the forward strand.
GCACGGGCCCTTAGCTCAGCGGTAGAGCAGGGGACTCATAATCCCTTGGTCGCAGGTTCGAATCCTGCAGGGCCCATGAATGTTTATGTGTAATTCAATTTTCCTGCGGCAATTGAGGCAGAGGGTGTCAGGATTTTCCAAATATCCGGGAAACTCTTGATTTAATAGATGGTTTTAACCTATTACTATTGATTAGTTGGTAAAGTTTCTTTAAAAGACAAGTTAACTATTTCATTTTGACGAAAGGAATGTTGAAATGTACAAGACTGAGAAATTGCTTACAGGAATGGTTTTTCTGGCTATCGTATTTCTGCTTTGCTCTCCTATTCTGGCGGGGACTTATTACGTTTCCTTGAAAGGTGATGATACCAACGATGGTAAGACCCCTGCAACGGCATTTCGCACCATCGCCAAAGGCGTATCGGTACTCAAACCAGGCGATACACTGATTATCAAATCAGGTAATTACGGTACTGAATGGATTAAAGTCGCTGCTAGTGGAAAGAAAGATGCTCCTATTACCATCAAGGCCGAGGAGCCAGGTAAGGTAGTGCTCGTCGGGCCACGCAGGGGCAGGGGGTTCATTATTCTTGATAAGTCCTACATCGTCGTCGAGGGGCTCAAACTCACCAGGTACGGCTCGGCAATGTATATTCGCCGATCTTCGAATCTCATCGTTAGAAAGTGCATCTTCGAGGATAATGAGGGTGCGGGTATTGAATTGAACGACAGCAATCCGGGCGAATTGAAGTTCAGCCATGATCATCTCTTCGTGAATAACCAGTTCATTGACCATGCCAATACCCAGGATTACGGTACGCAGATGTACTTCTCGACCAATGTCCAGGTCCTGAACAATTATTACTACGGCATGCACCACCAGGCATGCTCGTTCAAGGAGATCGTCAACGATTCCCGAGCAGCCAACAACATCTTCGATGGTTTTCTTTATTCTGCCATTTACGTCGGGCAGAACGATGATAACAAGGATTACAGCACGCATTGTTATCGCATCACCGTTGAGGGTAATGTCTTTCGTGCCACTAAGAAGTATCGTGCCAAAAGGGCTATCTGCATTGCCAATGTCGATGATGCGGTCGTGCGGAACAACTTCGTCGACTCGGTTTACGGCGGCGGCGGTGAAGGCTGTATCGCCATTCATCCGGTTGCCAATCGTGCCAAGATTTATAACAACGTGATTGTCAACGAGAATGGTCGCGGTCAGCCTGCCCTTTATATCGAGTCCGACTGTGAGGTTTATAATAATACCTTTGCTGGCTGTAAGTATGCCTTGGAGGTTATCGAAGGTTGTGCACCGATTATAAAGAACAACATCTTCTACAAGAACAAGGTTCAAGCGAGGATTAAAAAGGCACGGACGTATAAGGTGGGAAGTGAGCATAAATATCGTCGCTTCGATAATGGCAAAGTTTGGGTTTGGAAGCCCGATCCGAACAAAAAGGCCGTTTTCGCCCACAATTGCTGGTACCCAGCGTGGGATGGGATGGGAAAGACCGATATATCGGTCGATCCGAAGTTCGTCGGTCCGCTGACGCCTTACAAGCTGGGTGAATATAACCCACGCTTCAAGCCCGACTTCACGCGGGCGTATGCCTATAAACTCAGCAAGACAAGCCCGTGCATCGACAAGGGCGTCAAGGTCGGCTTGCCATTTGCGGGTAAGGCACCTGATATCGGGGCATTCGAATTTGGTATGGTAAGAAACGGAAAATAAAGCGATAATCTCGATAGAGTTTGGTAGAAATCTGACATTAGGGTTAATGGTTATAAGGAAGATTGAGATGAAAAGAA
>JAGHBS010000148.1 GCA_021160865.1 Planctomycetota bacterium
AGCCTGTCAGGCTAAATAATTTATAGCCTGACCTTCTCATATTATCCGCCTTGGTAACTGATGACGACCGTGACAATCGTCATCACCCAAGGCCACAACCTCGTGACGGTTACACTGTTTACTTGTCAAATAACCTCCTTCCTGCAATTACTATCAATTGCAGGTTCCCCTGTAAAGGTGTTGACTTATTATATACTTATCGGTTGACTTGGCAACCATATTATACATTATCATCTTCGATTTTGTTCGTCAATACCCTGTAAAAATTTTTAAAAATTTTTTTATTTTTCTCCCCCGATTTCCTTTCAGCCTGTCTCGCAGGGCAATCCGTTTATCCAGGGCAAGTACAGCAGCCCAAACTGCTACGATACGACATTTATCGGGGCACCGGCTATGAAAGCCGATATGTTTTCAGCAGTGGCTTTCATTAACCTTTTCCGAGCATCGAGAGATGCCCAGGCGATATGTGGCGTGATGATACAATTCTTGGCTTGGAGCAGTGGATTGTCCGGCTTAATTGGTTCGGTACTGACCACATCCACGGCAGCTCCAGCAATTTTCTCAGCATTGAGCGCCTCGGCTAAGTCTTCTTCAACAATAAGCCCGCCTCGAGAGGTATTGATAAGGAAGGCGTTTTTCTTCATCTGCCCCAGAAGTTCCCGATTAACCATCCCGACGTTATCAGGCGTTTGGGGACTATGCAAACTGACAACATCAGAGGTGCTAAACAACTCATCAATATCCATCCATTTGAAAGGCTGATAGCCCGGTTCTGGAGTCCGGATAATATCGGTTGCAACCACCTTCATACCAAATGCATTTGCCAATTCGCCCACACGTCTGCCGATTCTCCCGAACCCAACAATGCCCATCTGTTTATCAGCTAATTCGACGAGTGGATATTTCCAGAAGCAAAAGTCAGGACAGCTTGACCATTCCCCTGATTTGACAGCAGCATCATGGGCTGCGACATGATGGCACAACTCCAATAAAAGCGCGAACGTAAATTGTGCAACCGAATCAGTAGCATAAACGGGCACATTTGAGACTACTATCCCCTGCTGTGCCGCTGCCTGAACATCCACCACATTATAGCCTGTAGCCAGCACAGATATGAAGCGGAGTTTTGGTAGGCGCTCGAGTGTCTGGGCTGTTAGGGGAGTCTTATTGGTGAGGATAATTTCAGCATCCTTTGCCCGTGAAACAATCTCTTCCGGAGCAGTGCGATCATACACGGTAAGTTCACCGAGTTTGGCAACTTCGTCCCATGGATTATCGCCAGGATTGAGCGTCTTACCATCGAGAACAACAATCTTCATAATTTATTCCCTTTCATGGCCACTTACTACCATAAAATCCAATATCCCCAAGGCTTTCATTTCCGCTTTCTGTGACCATTGAGATATTCTTCAAGCTCTTCAGGGGTTGAAATCATCACATCGTAGAAAGGCCCATAACGTTCACAATCAGGCGGCTTATGCTCCCGACAGCGCTTCGGACGACGATCATATATTGTGCAAAAATTGTCCTTATCAAGATAAATGCATCTTCCTTTGATTAATAAATACCACCGATAATTTCGGATGAAGACCCTGACGGTGTCATACTGAAGTTTCCACTTCAACTCATCAATATCATCAGGAGTCTTAGGTTTCTCAATCGGCATTACCAAATCATGGCAGCACAAGGCAGGGCAACCTTCACATTCGGGCAGCGTTCGCTTTCGGCCAGCATCACTCTTGCCCGATTTCGACTTTCGCTTACCTGTTGTAGTTTGGGCCATCTCTGCAAAAACTTTTTCCTTCATTCCACTATTTTTACAAGTAGAATTGACCCTCCGACATTTACAATTTGCAAATCTGATTATCTACTTATTCTTAACTTTCCAGGGGGGAACTTCAGGTAGATGAGCCTCGAACTCAGCTATAAGCTGCTGCTCATATTCACCTGCATATTGACCTGAAATAAACTTATCTATTGCCTCTTCGAAGAACCGTTTCCAAGAAGTAGTCTCATCACCAGGCATGACCGGATAGAAAAGTGCCCCATTGGCACGAGCAGCCTTTAAATCGCCCGGCGCATCGCCGACCATCAATATCTTATCATTATCGTATTTCCCACCTGCTGCAAATTGAATATGTTCTTTCTTCGTGCCCATCTCCTGACCACAAATCATCCGAACATACTTTGCAATATCATGTTCAGCCCACTCGCGCTTCAACGCTTCTTCAGGTGTAGCAGAAACGACGATAACATCAGCAAGACCTTGCAATTTTTCCAACGATTCACGCACGTATGGAAACGGTGGAACACCACGAACGATCTTCTTGACAGTTTCGTTGACCGCTTTGGACCACTCGAGTGTCTTTTTCAAAATAGGGTCATTCGTTTCAGCTACCTTGGCTTCCAGCGCAGGATTACCCAGTTTAGTTTCTTGTGATATCCATTCACGGAGCGAATCCACTTGCGGCGGCTTGTAGCCGCGTTCAAGCGCCTCGGGGCGTTCGGCAAGTAAATCGAACACCATCACGAGCGCAGGGAAACGATTTATCCCACGCCACTTGCTATAAAGATTGACGAACTCTGCCGTCTCGCGGGCGAATCGACTGACTGCCTGGAGGTCCCAACTATTTATGATGTTGGGAATAAAACACTCCTTGTGCTTTATTTCCATCGTGTCGAACGCACAGCCGTCCGAGTCGATCCCGACAAAGAAGTCCTTCGTTTTCTCCATCTGTTTTAAAGTCTCTACTGGATCAGCCATCGGTTCTCTCCCACTATAAAGTTCGATTGCTTAAAAAATAGAGATGTACCGTCCCATGTCAAGCGTTTAACATATCAAGAGGATGCTTTTTCAAAAACAGCGGTACACAATTGCTCGTTTAGCCCTGCCGCTCGTTATCCATTTTTGGCATCTTTCGTCATTAACGATGCCAAATGCTGAATTACAGCTAAGGGATGGAACTCGCCTGATATCGAAATCATCTACCCCCTGCCACCGACCTTTCAGCAAAATAACATCCTGCATCATTTTAATGTGATTCCTATTTCTTGCCCATTTCTCGCTGCCTTTGGAAGAATTTGCTGATTAATTGTGCACATTCGTTCGCAAGGATGCCGCTGACGATTTCGACGCGATGATTCAACCTCTCATCGGAGCAAATCTGGTAGAGCGTCTCGACCGCCCCTGCCTTGGGGTCAGATGCACCATAGACCAGCCTATCAATCCTGGCAAGTACAATCGCCCCAGCACACATCGGGCACGGTTCAAGCGTCACGTACAATGTACATCCGCTCAGCCGCCAATCCCCCACCGCCTGAGCGGCTGACCGTATGGCAATTATCTCGGCATGGGCGGTCGGATCAGAATCAATAATCCTGCGATTATAGCCGGTAGCAATAACCTGACTATCCCGAACAATAACCGCTCCGATGGGAACTTCACCAAGGGATTCTGCAATGCGAGCCTGCTCCAATGCTGATCGCATGAAAAATTCGTGCTGTAAGTTCGACATGAATTAATCCCAATCACATCGACATGCGATAGGCATCTGCCTGCTTGGCCCGAATGCCCTGGTGGTAACCTTCAGCGTCGGTGCTGCCTGGCGACGCTTGTATTCAGCCGAAACCACCATCTTCACCACATGGCGAACTATCTGCTCATCGAAACCGGCTGATACTATCTCTCCGATACTTTGACCCTGCTCGATATACCGTTGGAGAATCTCGTCGAGAATTTCATAGGGGGGCAACTTATCTTGATCAGTCTGATTGGGTTTGAGTTCGGCACTGGGCGGCTTGGCAAAGACGCTTTCAGGAATGAGTTCCTTACCTGCAGAGTCATTCAAATACCTTGCCAATCGATATACCATCGTCTTGGGCACATCGCCGATGAGGCAAAGCCCCCCGCTCATATCCCCGTACAAGGTGCAATAACCGGTAGCAAGTTCACTCTTGTTGCCAGTCGCCAAAGGTAAATATCCAAGGGCATTTGAAAATGCCATTATGATATTCCCGCGGACTCTTGCCTGGATGTTCTGATCGGTCGTATCGGGATAGTCCTCAGGCAGGTGGGGGGTCAAACTCTGTTCATAGGCACTGTGTATCGGCTCTATAGGTACTTCGACGAGCCGAATCTTGAGATTCTCGGCAATCCTGCGCGCGTCGGCGAGACTGTGTTCGCTGCTGTACCTGCTCGGCATCGCAAGAGCAAGGACATTTTCCGGACCAATCGCTTCAGCCGCTATGGTTGCGACCACTGCAGAATCAATTCCACCCGACAAGCCCAGCACCACCGACTCGAATTGGCACTTGCGAAGATAATCTCGAAGCCCCAGTTTGAGCGCCTCAGCCAGTTGTTCCATATCCTCACCGGGATTTTCGCACCTTACAGGCAAGGCATCGGTATCTACCACGAGAAAATCTTCCTGAAAACTCTTGCACCTTCCCAGGAGCGTCCCATCTGCTAAAATCACCATACTCCCACCGTCGAAGATTAATTCATCATTACCCCCAACCTGATTAACGTAAACAATAGGCAAGCCCGTTCGCTCGACCTGACGGCGAATCATCTCTTCACGAAGCGAACTTTTACCGATCTGAAATGGACTAGCTGACATATTAATAATGACCTCTGCCCCTTGTTCACGAAGGCGAAGTACTGGATCAGACTCATAAAGCATTTCACCCAAGGCAGCAGGGTCCCATAGGTCTTCGCAGATAGTCACACCGATCCGATGACCGTTCAACTCGATGGGGGCAGGCATAGGACCCGGACGGAAATAACGCGTCTCATCAAAAACATCATAGGTGGGTAATAGTGTTTTGACATGCACCGCAGCAACGGCACCATCGACCAGCAAGGCTGCTGCATTTTCAAGTCTCCTGCCAGGCTTCGTTGTATCTGCCGGCCTGACGTATCCCACCAACGCCGCCACACCTTTACATTGCTTTGCCAATTGCTCTACTGCATCGACCGAGGCAGAGATGAAACTTTGCCGTACCAACAAGTCCCGTGGTGGATACCCTAACAACGATAACTCGCTGAAGACCACCAGATCTGCCCCTGCCTGGCGCGCGCTATCAATCATCCGGACAATCTTTTGACTGTTGCCCGAGATGTCGCCGATAATCGGATTAATCTGGGCAAGGGCAATTTTCATCGAGCAATTTCCAATGGCTCTACACTACCCAAACCAAAATTAGCATACCCCTGGCCGAATCGCTGGCTGAACAATCCCTTCGCCTTTCCACCCGTACAATGCATTGGAGCAACCCTTCTAACACCTGTTTGGACAAAATGCTCTATAACTGAATTAATTCGTGATTCGGAATCCGCCCGCATGTGAAATCCGCCCATTACCATATACACGCTGCCACCGGTTGCCTCGATAGCCTTATCGAGCAATCTATCAACACCCGGATGAGCACAGCCGGTAATTAATACCCATCCATAAGAAGTATCTATGCATAAACCTTCTTCCTCAATTACCCCCCTTCCCAAGGTCCCCGTCGTCAGGGCGTTAGGACAAATCTTCGTAGATTCCGATGCCTCGATAACTTCCCCGCCGAGAGATTGTATTTCCTCGATAAACGAATCAGGAAAGCCAGTAGGAATATACACGGGCAAAGCCCCTTTTCTTTTCCGCAAAAACGATAGCAGCCCCCCGGTATGATCACCATGAACGTGACTTATCACAATGGCATCAATCTTATCAGGTGAATAATCTAACAAACGCATATTCTCAAGTAATGTCCTGCCGTCACCACCGGTATCAAATAATATTGTCTTCTCCAGCCCCTCAATTATGCATGCAAACCCCCACGCTGGTGTCAATCCTGCAGGGGCATCCTTTCTTACAGGATCATCATTATCATAGACAATCGTAATCATTGCTATCTCCCGTGAAACCCGATAAGATTCATCACAAACCGTCTGATTCGACCATAGTCCATCTAAACGAATTATCTTCCAAAGCCTCGCCCACAGCGCTGAAGTAAGACCAATTAGCCGGGTGATATATAGTACCGTTCTACGAAAATTTCTCAATCAATTACCCCATCCTGTTTATGCAGTCAGTGAATTAATTGAGTTCTTTACCTGATGCGTATAGGACGATATTACGCACCAGGGCAAAGGCGCTATTGGGGCTATAGCCCGAAACGCCCCAGCAAGGATAACCTAAAAGTCCGGCAGTCAAATCGTCCTTGCTAAATATCACCACCAATTTACCTTTGTACCATAACCCCTTCAAACGAGGCCTGTGAGATGCCAATACCCGCGTCGCTCGACGATATGATACCCAAGGCAACGGCTTCTTACCTGCTGGCTTATCTATACCAAACGACGAATTATCGTATATCTTATGATCTATCGGTATCAGTCTGTACCTTACATCTGACGAAAATAACTTACCTATCTCCTCCGCTGCTGATTTAGAAAAACTCTTACTGCCACCAGCAGCATCTATCAACAACAACCCTCCATCAGTTAGATACTTCCTCAATGCCTGCCTTTCATCCTCCGTAAAGGTAAAACTGCTCGTGCCTGTCATCGCCGCTATCGGCCAGTCAGACGCCTTCAAATCCTTCAACTCCATTGGTGAAGATACTTCCACCTTCACACGGTACTTGTTGCCCATCAGTATCGAAAACCGCTTCCACGCCAAAGGCTCAGGATCATAATTGCCCGAATACTTCACACGACCTACCTTGACCGTCTCAACAGGCGTAAACGTCCTCGCCACCGGCCAGAGACTCACACCCCGCTTGCGAAGAGAACCCTTATCCGTCACAAAAAAGTACACATTTGCCGCTAAGTGAAATACATCTGCCTGCGTGGCATAACGATTCAACTGCCAGGCACGAGATAAATCCATAGGCGAGTGAATAGCAAGTAAGCGAATACCATTGGAAATACCCATCAGCCGTCTGCGACGAATCTTGAAATGAATGGTATAAATGGGATGATCACGACTTAGCCGTTTGAGTTCATAGCGGGGGAACATCCTGGCATAAACCCGCTGCATCGCCATATTGAAAGATACCCTGCTGCAGGCAGATTCGGAAAATATCACCCCGCCTTGAAGGACAAACTGGCGAAGGTCTTCGATATCTTCATCGGTGAACTTCGGCTTGGTGGCACCGGAGATATAAAGTATTGGGGCATCGTGCCATTCCGGTACCGGCACGCCCATATGGATAATCTGCCAATTGACGGGCTTTTCGAACCTTTGAGTAATCCAGCGGGTAAGGTTGGCAAGGTCGCGAGGGCGGCAATTCCACGTGCCCGGATATTGCAACTTATTGAACAATACTGGATGCTGACCACGGGCAAGAAAAAGAAGGGCAAACGAAGTATCTACTATACTGCCCCACCCCCCTGCTGCACCTTGCTTTTGAAGTAAGTTAGTTGCACCAAGTTTGTACCAATCTTTTTTGCCGAAGTATTTATACCCGCTTGCAAGCCCAACCCGCTCGACGCCATAAAGGTAGTAATAATACCATGAATTGCCTCTGCCGGGATTAGATGCAGGGTCGAAGTTCTTATCCATCCATTGGAGTCCTCGGACAATCGGCATATAGTCAGTTTTGGCTTTACAACTGATGAACTGACGATAATAGATAGCATCGAAGCAGATGAACATGGTCGCCAGACCTGCTGCTGACATCGAACCATAGGAAGAGCCCGATTTCTGATAAGACCATCCCCCATCAGGATGTTGGTCTTCTATCCAATGTTTCTCTACGAGCTTCCAATACCAGCCGGGTACCTCTACCCCGTTTCTTGCCCCTGCCCATACGCCCAGGACAGCTAACTGGCTATTCGAATTGTCATATCGTCCACCTGGTAATTCATTGATGTTGCGGATGGGTCGCAAGACCTTCCTGTAAGGAGAATAATTATACCCGCCGTGCTTGCCGACAGACCTGACAAGCCATTCAACATCCTCGGCAAGTTTTTTACGGTACGGGCTATTGCGTCCCAGCATTGCCCAGACATTTGCACGCAGTCCTCGAGTATATGTGCCTAAAGGGTTGAGTTCTGCAAGCCACTTGAGGGTCTTTTTCATTCGTGGGCTTTGATGGCTTTCACCGGCGGCAAGGAGGGCGTAGGTACAAAGGGCAGTTACACCGCCATAGTTTGGCTCATTAGGTTTGTACCGTTCGGGCCAGTGTCCATTAGACCATTGTGTCCAAAGATATGCCTTTGCCTTCTCGATTGCCTTAGAGACTGCTTGAGCGTCCCATTCACCTGGCTGGGCAGTTGTTCGTAACGGCAGCAATAGAATAATTGCCAAGATAACTGCCATTGGTATAAATAGGTTCCGCGTCATAAGCGCATCATCCTCATCGAGCAATAAGCATTGCGGTTATCGCTAATTATTTTAACTTCGTAAACACCATTTGAGGATTAACGTTTTCCTGATTTATTTACTATGGCTTGTTTATGGATGGCTTTTCGATTTCCTCAGCGGCTGAATCATCGGCTTCAATTTTAGCCAATCCAACCACGCGATCATCATCATCCAAACCGATTAATCGTACCCCCTGTGTGGCTCGACCGATGGTTCTGATATCGCTAACCCCGATTCGTACAACCATTCCTTTTTCGGTAATAAGCACCATTTCGTCTTCATCTCGTACGGTTTTGACAGCAACGACTTTACCATTTCTCCCAGTGGTTCGGATGTTTATTATGCCGGTGCCGCCACGGGATTGGCATCTATATTCCTCAAACTTTGTCCGCTTGCCATAGCCATGCTCGCATACTGTAAGCAATGTTGCGGATGGTTCAACAGCAGCCATTCCGATTACTTCATCATTATCCCGCAGGGTTATTCCACGAACACCGCTGGCGGTTCTGCCCATTGGGCGAACATCGGTTTCCTTGAACCTGATAGCCATTCCATTCTGCGTGCAAAGTACAATCTCATCATTTCCATGTGTAATAATAGCCCCGATGACCATATCACCTTTTTCAAGACCAATCGCCTGAATACCACCTTTCCTTGGATTGCCATAGGCAGAGAGGATGGTCTTTTTTACTTTGCCCTTCTTTGTTCCTATGACAAGGTAGCGATCGTCAAACTTACGAACAGCAATGACGGCACAGATTCTTTCATCCTTCTGTAGCGAGAGGATATTTACGATTGCCCTTCCTCGGGACTGCCTGCTCATCGAGGGTACATCGTAAACCTTCAACCAGTACATTCTGCCTGTATTAGTGAAGAACAGCATGTAATCGTGTGTCGAGGCGATGAATACCTGCTCGATAAAATCGCCCTCCTTCCTATCTGATCCGATAATACCTTTACCTCCCCTGCCCTGCCGACGATACGTTGATAACGGCATTCGCTTGATATAGCCTGAATGGCTTAGCATCACGACGACATCTTCCTCAGCAATGAGGTCTTCAATATCAAAATCAGCCTCCTGCTCGATGATTTCGGTTCGACGTGGGTCAGCATATTTTTCCTTTATCTCATAAATATCCTCACGGATAACGTCCCAAAGCAGCCTTTCATCGGAAAGTATGGCTTCATAGCCGGAAATTTCCTCTACCAATGCAGAGTAATCCTTTGCAAGTTTCTCAATTTCCAAACCGGTTAGCCTTTGAAGCTGCATAGCAAGGATGGCATCAGCCTGGACGGCTGTTAGATTTCTACCGCCTTTGACCGACGCCCATTTGACAAAGGTTGCGGGTAGCAATTTTTTTACCGTTGCACGCTCCGATAGACGAAGAGTTTTGCTCATCAATCGCTGCTTTGCAGTGGGAACATCAGGGCTTGACTTAATAATGGCGATAATATCATCGATGTCAGCTACTGCCAGGATGAGTCCCTCTAACAGGTGTGCTCGCTGTTTAGCACGAAGCAGAAGGAAATTTGTTCGCCTTCGTACCACTTCGCAGCGATGATCAAGGAACGCCTGAAGTAGTTGCTTCAAGTTCAAGGTCCGCGGGGCACGGTTTACCAGTACGATATTGATGATGCTGAAAGTAGTCTGAAGCGGGGTGTATTGGTAAAGTTGTTTCACGACGACTTCGGGTTCAGCCCCCTTTCTCAACTCCAATACAATCTTCATCCCTTCTTTATCTGAATGGTCGCTAATGTCGACGATATCGGGAATTCTGCCGTTCTTTACATTATCAGCAATCCGCTCGATAATCGTGCTTTTGAGTACCTGGTAGGGGATTTCTGTGATTACGATTTGTGTCTTTCCGCCTCTGACCTGCTCGGTATGCATTCTGCCTCGGACGGTCAGATGTCCTCTGCCGGTGAGGTATCCCTTCCGAATCCCACTCTTACCGCAGATTATCCCACCTGTAGGAAAATCAGGTCCCTGGATGAACTCCATCAATTCGTCAACATCGGCATCAGGATGATCAATCAGGTAAACCAGTGCATCACAAACTTCCCCTAGATTATGCGGCGGAATGGAAGTAGCCATTCCTACAGCAATTCCCTGCGTTCCGTTGGCTAATAGATTCGGAAACTTCGACGGTAAAACGGTAGGTTCGGTGCGAGTGTCATCATAGTTTGGCTGCATATCGACGGTGTCATACTGGATATCCTGAAGCATTTCCATTGCCACCGCCGTCATTCGTGCTTCGGTGTACCTCATAGCTGCTGGTGGGTCACCGTCTATCGAGCCGAAGTTGCCCTGTGGATCAACGAGGGGGTAGCGGATATTCCAGGGCTGGCCAAGTCTGACCAGCGTCGGATAAACAACTCCCTCACCATGAGGATGGTAATTACCCGATGTATCACCTGCTATTTTTGCACATTTTCGATGCTTGCTATTCGGACCTAATCGCAGGTCATACATTGCCATCAGTACACGGCGTTGGGAGGGTTTCAGGCCATCACGCACGTCAGGCAGGGCACGATCCATAATAGTACTCATCGCATAGGTCAGGTATGAATCGCGCATCTCCTGCTCGACTGGCCAATCCTCCACCCGCTCACCTGGAAACTTCAACTCCGCAACGGTTGTGGAAGAACCAGCCTCGGAACCATTCTGCTGATTATTCTCATCATTGAACTTTTGCTTACCTTCACGCATCTTCTTTTTCACCTAAGCACCTCATAACAAAACCATTACCAACAATTCAAAAGCAAACTACCCTCTTCTATATTATCCCACAAACCACCTGGATTGTACAGAATTGACTTACCCTACAGGGCTTTTGGCGTGAAGAAATTCTCTCTGTGATGCAGGCCTTTTATAGAGAACCTCACCACAGCCGCCACAAAACAGGAATTACTCCGTGCCCCTGAAGCAGTTCCACAATATCCTCAATCTTCGGCAGCAATAGAACAAAGGCAGTCTCAATTGCCACTCGTCGGATTGCCCAGGTAGAGATGGTTATATTCGCTCTCTTTCGGTGTCATTTAAGTGAGGCGATAAAGGTAGGAAGGTCCAACAAAGATAACTAAAAAGGCTGCGGGTAAGATCAGCAATCGTAATATCACTATCCGCCACTTGCGCATAATCTTTGTTTCTCTTTTATTCCACTTCACTTTGGGTTATCTGGGAAATTACACCACTAACCCAGGCAGCTACTATACCAATCGCTGCAGGGATAACCAGTACGATCATTGCATTTGCCAGGTATGCTGCCAATATCATCTCTGCAGGGAATCCGAATGCACCGAAAACCAAAACTGCAACACCCTCACGCACGCCGAACCCCCCAGGCGTTGCAGGTAGCAAATTGTGCAACATTACCACCGGGGTCAATGCACATCCCTGCAATAAGGATATGTTCCCAAAAGCACGCAGACAACAAAATACCGATAGGATGCTAAGCATCTCTGAAACCAGCGAGATAGAATAAAATATCCCGAACTGGTTCCACTGCAGCCTTGCCTCGGCTAATTCCTTTGCCTTTCCAGGCAAAACCCTGCTTAAAATCCTCCAAAGCCCTGCAGGACGATAATGCACCAGTAATGGCACACCCAATGCACCAGCCAGCAGTAACGGTGCGATTATGAGCAGCCAGGGTGAAACTGCCGAGCCTGAAATCAACACCATCCCCGAAAACACAAGGTAAAACAAACCTATGATGCACCAGGTCAAAACGGCAGATAGGTCGAACATCCGCTCAATCACAATCCACCCTGCCAGTTTGATACGAGCGCCCTTCGGAACAAATAGCGGTCGGATAATCTCACCGCTCCTGAGCGGAGTTACTAAACCCACTCCAAGCCCTGCCAGCATTGAAACCACCGCCTTGGAGAAGCTTACCTGTTGATTTTCCAGCGAAATAATCCATCGCCAGCGACCGCTTCGCACCGTCCAGTAAAGAACGGCTATCACAGCCGCCAATAAGAGATAATGCACATCAGCATGGGAAATGCGATTGGCAACCTCTCCCCATCGCTGACGAGATAACAGCAATGCCAAAAGTCCCACTGCCAGAATAAGCGATACCGAATAACGAATCCACTTTCTCAAGCCGATATGCATTTGAAAAATGAAGGTACAGGAAAGCACGGCTCAGGAAAAGTCAAAAGATACACTAATTGCGCCTGAACAATGAAAAACACCGTGGACATCACGAAAATCACGGTGCAAACGAAAAGCCGAAAATGCTTACTGGCTCAATTGAAACAGAATTATCCAAAGTGGGGGAGATAAAAAGATTAGTAGAACCAAAAGGATATTTTCTTACAATCTTGGCTTTTTCTGCGTTGTTGGGGTGATAATCCATCCGAAAAATCTACCTTGATGTAGAATCTACCATGGCCTTTTTATTTCTCGTTTCTTCTTACGACGTATCTTCTTGACACGGTTTAGATGCTTTAGAACGTTTTTAAACAAGATACTATCCTCTTCGGGGAAAAGTGTGAGTATTTCTTGAAATTGTGCCTCTGCCCTTGCCCAGTCTTTATTTTTCTCCCATAGACATGCCTGGGTATATTTTTTCCATATAACATCGGTAAGTTTTTTGAGGACCTCGTGATATATAAAGTCATACTTAGGGTCGTCAAAGTAATTTTGCCCGCTGTATGCAAGGGCTTCTTTGAAAGCATGGGCGCATTCGTACAGTTTTGATTCATCAAGACCAAATTGTTCGTAAAGACTGATTGCTTCTTTGAGTTTTTCCCTCATTCGTGCGATGTTGGGGGTTCGTTTTATCTCTGCCTTGATAGCATCGCGAACTTGCGAATTCGTCAGAATTAATGGCATGGGGATACTTTCATCGGAAGGCTTAGCGATGCTTTTCAGGATAATCGCCCCTATAATAATGAGAATGAAATATATACACAAGCCGATGGCGATTTTTCGTCGCCGTGCTCTGCGTTCAGCCTCAATTCGCTCGCTGGGAGATAGCTCAACTGCCTTGGTCTTGCGAGCCTCTTTCTCTTTTTTGTCCAATTCTGCATGCTGGGAGACTTCCTTTTCTACTGCTTTAACTGCCTCAGGCTGATTAGACTCCTTCTCGACCTTTTCCTCTTCATGCTTGATTTCGCGTCCAAAGGCATCTTTCGCACCTTCCTCTTTGAGTGATTCCTTATAAGAGAAAAGAGCAAGTTCAGGATCATCGCCTGCTGAGACAAAAAGTACCTGTGTTTCCAAGCCCAATCCTATCAAGTCCCCTGTTTCAAGGATGATTTTCTTCCCCGCCTTGTACCGTTTGCCATTGATCCACACACCTTGCTTGGAGAGAATTTCGAATGTGGGGCCATCCGAGAGCATCTCGTACTTCAAATGCTTCCGAGAGATGTACTGTTCGGTAAATAATACATCAGCGTTAGCGCCCCTGCCAAGGATTGCAACGGGACGGGTTAGCTTAACCCGCTGACCTTTCTGAGGTCCTGCTACGAAGATTAATTCCGGATATTCCTTACTCATATCCTTGGAAATCAAACGCTGATATTTATTATATCACATGGTCGATATTGTTATTTCACAAAGACTGCCGTTAGAAAAGTTTCCCCTTCAAGCCACGGATAATCAACGGTGAAAAGACCGCCAATACGACAGACATAAGAATTAAC
>JAGHBS010000279.1 GCA_021160865.1 Planctomycetota bacterium
GGTGCATTCCTATGGAACAATCCCTCTAAAAAATTTGTATCAATCGGCAAATATCCTGCTCAACAGCAAATTCATAAAGCGATAAAGAAAGGCTTTTGGGAAGTTCAGTGGAAAAAGCATTACTCAAATCTGCTGCGTGATGTTATTGCGCATCAAAAGAATATCTTCGTCCTGGCAGGTAATACATTATCGACATTCAGTAAATCGCTGCGAGGAGATAGTTCAGCATCGATGGGAGGTTGGAAAGTTATTGCAAAAGACGTCTGGCGAATTTTAGCTGACAATCACGACCTTTGGGCAATTACAACAGCAGGCGTTTTACGATTCAGGGCCGCCAACGGAAAAATCGAAAGGTTTATCGCAGGCAAGGGACCTGCAATAGGCCGTCCCATTGATTTGATTACCACTGACAGTGCAGTGTATCTGCTGAGTGAGCCGAGATTCGATGCTCGCAGAAAAAGATATATCGGGGGGGGCATTAGTATATTCGATAAGCACAAGGGTAAATGGACCACGATTAATCGAATTGGTCAAATCGACGTCTCTTTCCCAACTGCTGCAACGGTGCATAATGGTGAAGTATTCGTAGCCGTCCAGTTGGCAGGAAAAGTGGAACATCGCAGTTTGCATCCGGGGATGGCATCGGTCAGGCGGTTTTTGCCAAAGATAACGGGCTTGGCAATCGCTATCAGGAGCAATTCGGGCAATTGGCAGGCAATCCGTCTGAAAGGGCTAAAAGGTGAGTTTCGCTGGGTTATGGGGCAGGGTAGTAGTCATCGATGGGACAGAGTGCGCCCACAAGAAATATCGCAACTTCTCATCAACAACAACCGACTCTGGGCAGTGATGAAAAACTTCCCTGAAAACTACTATGCAGGATACTACCCATCAGTACAATGCATCGCTCGAAAAGAAAATGGAAAATGGGTACCCGTCGTTGATAAATCGCAAATTAATTCACTTGGCCTCGCCGGCGAACAACCGAAATTAATGTTTCTGTCAGCCACTCATGGCAGCCCCATCGTATTAGCCCACGGACAACGTGATATTCTCGGAGTTATCAATGCTGGAAGAAAACTCTGGGGCATTCACGAAGGTGGAGCCTATGTTTACCAACCTTCCAAAGAAACATTTCAGCCAGTTCTTACGGAGGGATTCCGTATTTACTGGCAAGCAACAGCAGCGGCCTGCAGCCAATCAACCATCTGGTTCGGCAGCGATGCCGGGACAATTACTCGCTTCGATCGGAACAATAGACAATTCAAATTAATCGGTGTAGTTCCTAATCGAAAAATCACGCGTATTTCCATTGATAAGAAAGGCAAGGTTTGGGTGAAAACCGCACCTACCAAGGTCGTTTTACCCATTTCCCTGACGAACCTGAAGAAATTACCTGCAGAAGATGTTATTTATTTTGATGGTTCAAAATGGGCGGTTTCATCGGTCAAAGATATGCCTACCCCACCAGCAATGTCGTACAGATTCCGCAACGGCAACTACCTGATCGGCCCGGAGGCAATAAGTTCAAGCAAAGTTAGAACATTGGGATTTCTCAAGGGCGTCTTTAAGCCCAAGGTGTTATGCCTGGAAGCACCACGACGGCTTTGGATAAAGGTATGGGGTGGCGTAGGGTATATCTCGCTCTCCAGAACGAACTCCGGAACGAAAGGCAAATAGGATGAGCAGACTGCGAGGGTATTACTCACTCGTGTTGGTCACTGTTACCGGCGCTGCAGTGATGGGATTAGAAATACTCGGAACACGCGTCATCGGCACGGTGTATGGCAGCAGCCTATTTGTCTGGGGGGCGCTTATTACCACAACGCTAATATGTCTGGCTATCGGATATACTATCGGCGGATTGATAGCTGACCGCTGGCCAATGGATTGGCTACTGTATCTGCTGATATTATCGACAGGGGTAGCCACCCTGGGTATCCCGGCAGCACAAGGTATTCTCGAACCTTCCTATCGGTACTTTGGTCTTCGCTGGGGGGCTCTTGTTTCAGCGTTTATCATCTTTGCCTTTCCATTAACGTTGCTCGGAATGGCAAGCCCATTTGTAATCCGCCTATGCACCCGCAGCATTGGTGTAATAGGACGAACTGCAGGGGTGGTATTTGCACTTTCAACAGCAGGCAGCGTAGCAGGTACATTGCTGACGAGTTTTCATCTCATTCCACAACTTGGTACGAGATGGTCAATCATTATCAACGCACTTGCACTAATTCTGGTAAGTGCTGGCGGACTTATTATCAGTCGTGGTAAATGGGCAAGTATCACGCTAATTGCCGCTATTCTTGTCCTGCCTGTGGCTCGGACAGGGATGCCTATCTGCGATGAAATTCTCTATCGCACCGAAAGTCCCTATGGACGATTGGTTGTCGTCCAGACACACTCATCGCCCGATCAGCCTGCTTATCGTATGCTATTCATCAATGGTATCCTGCAAACAGGCATGCCGTTGGACATCGATAGGCGAGATCGAACCTCCATGCTTCGAACGCAAAGTTATTATCTCGAACTATTGCCCTACTTCGGCGATGATCCGGATAAGCCCCGCAAGTGCCTGCTCATCGGCCTGGCTGGCGGACTATTTACACGAGTTATGAGGCTTTATCCTGTAGATATAACTGCGGTTGAAATCGATGCAAAGGTCGTTGACATTGCCAAGAAATTCTTCGGCTATCAGGGTAAGGTTTTTGTCCAGGATGGCAGACGATATCTTCACTCCTGTAAGGAGCGATACGATTTCATCGTTTTAGATGCCTACAATTCCGATACTATACCTTTCCACCTGATTACTCGCGAGATGTTCCAATCCGTCCGTGAGCACCTCACCGATGACGGGATATTGGCAATCAACTACATTGGCGCTCCTGACGGAGATACGGTGACCGATTCACTCACTCGAACACTCATGAATGTCTTCGGAACCGAGAACGTGATAGCCTATCGATCCACCGACGATCCCAAGGCAGTACAGGTGATTTATTTCTTTGCATTTCGGGGAAAGGTAAGTGAACCTACGCTGCCAATTGACAGGTGGGCATCATCAAGCGGACAGGTCGATCCATTGATATACGAACTGTGGGCACGGCGATTGAACCTTTCTCCAAGCAGGGGAATTATCATCACCGACGACCATAATCCAATCGACATTGCACGCGTCAAGACCGCCCTTGTCTGGAGAGCCCAAACACTTCGACAGTTCGGTAAGTTGATGTTGTATCGTTTCTAATCATTGGTAAAATGTATCTCCCTAATTGAAAGGAAATCGGTTCATGAAGCGCAAAATCCCCTCGTATCCATTCTTAATCTTGCTAATCCACGCCTCGACGTTACCGGTCTGGGCACAAGCAGAGAAGCCTTCACAACCAATCGACCTACTGGCAGGTGCAAAGTGGGTTTGCAGCACCGATGGCGGTAAGACCTATTCGCCCGCTCCGGTAACCATCAAGGCTCGTAAGACTACCCACATCATAGCCCGGACGGAGTTCAACGTTGCCGACCCTTCACAATTCA
>JAGHBS010000050.1 GCA_021160865.1 Planctomycetota bacterium
GCTTCTGTCCATTCGTGAATTGGTAAGTCCCCGTCAACGAGCCATTCATTCTTACCAACCTGACGGACAAATGGGCCAGTAGATTCTTCGCGTCCTTCGGTAATATCACCTACGATTTCCTCGACGATTTCCTCCAGCGTTACTACCCCTGCCGTTCCACCATATTCATCCACCACAATTGCCATCTGACTTCGCCTGGTACGGAGTTGGATTAGCACCTTCTCAAGCGGGGCAGAGATTGGTACAAACTCGACGGGTGAGACCACTTCCCTGATAGATTTTTCAGGCTCAACAAGGATGCGCTTTGCGTGAACTATTCCTACAATATGGTCAAGATCGCCTTCGTAAACGGGTATCCTGGTGATACGCCTTTCCCTGACTATTTCGAGCAAATCTTGACGAGATGAATTAATATCACAGGCAACCATATCTACACGGGGAACCATAATGTCGCCTGCCCGTAAATCAGTGAGTTCAAGCAATTCTTGCAATAACTCGCTTTCATCAGCAGTAATAACTCCTCTCTTTTCCGAAAGCGCCAACAGCGTCGCCAATTCCTCATGCGTCAAGCCAGTCTCGGTATTTCCCGACGGTGCAAATAGTCGGGCTATCGGTTCGACGACAATCACCGAAAGGAATTTTCGAATGGGTTTGACAATTTTAACTATTGCTGCCATAGGCCCAGCTACCAGAGGTGCCAATCGCTGAGCCCCAACGTATGCCACCGTCTTGGGAACAACCTCTCCCAGCACCACGATTCCGAGAAATGTTGCGACTGTCATAATCATCGCCCAGACTGAACCGTGCATCAGATACCTTTGAGCATCGACGATAATCATGGTCGAGCAGATGAAGTACAATATATGGACGATATTCGTACCGAGAAGTGCGGCTGTGAGAACATCGGTGGGATTTTGCATGATTGTAGGAACTAACCTTGCCAGACGACGATTGTCCTGCCTCAATCTGAACATTTGACCGGGCGAGAGACTAAAAAATGCCGTCTCTGCCCCGCTGAAAAAGGCTGCACACCCCAGCAACAGCACCATCAGCGCAAATTGCCAGGCATGCCTGACAAAAAATTCCCCAATCGTAATCATATTCCCTACCTGTCCGACCAGGCCGAACAGGTTTTAATTATCATACCGAATTAGATTTTCACTTCATCCAAAAATTCGGCGAGAGTATATAATTATCATGTCCGCAAACAATAATATCGGCGATTTCGATTATCTCTGCGAGACTTTGAGAGGCTAATTCCACATCGGCAGAGCCTGACCAAACTCGGCCTGACATAACGTGCTGTTCGGTAATGGCAGCATCGCCTGCGACTATCGCCGTTCGCAGTGCCCCCAATAGCATCAACCCTGCTGAGCCGACCGAAGGTCCTTTGAGCGGATACAAATGTACATTAGGCGTCAACTTTTCCGGCGCCGGTTCCATTCGCTTGATTAATTTCATATCTAATTCCAACGCCTTCTCGACCTGTTCATCAACTTGCTGCGATGATCGTCCAAGCTGTTCAAGATGTTCACGGTAAGCAGATAGTTCCTCTTCATAGCACATCCATCGAGCGTCTCTAAAGGCTAATATGCTTCGACGATGCACCGGTCGGAGCGTGGTGCAAAATACATCGGTTATCTTATCAGGCTTCAGACCGGTGGTTTCAAACAGCCTGGCTTCAATGGCAGGGGAAGGAAGCGATGGATCAACGAGAATTAACCTCTCTCCGTCTCGCACAAGTGTAGTAGTAGCGTGTGGCGTTCTTACTCCGGGCGGCTCCGACCAGAACGGATTGCTCGAAAGTGTCCCTATACTCACAATGCGAAACTCTACAGACATTTCAATTACCAAAATGGCCCAATATCATGACCGCTAATGCCAATCTTACAATTTTTGCGAAATTATCTTCAGCACCTTCTCACTGACTTTCTCAATGGTATCATCCTCTTGAATATCAATCCATTGGACATTTCGGAAGTGCCTGAACCACGTCCGTTGGCGTTTGGCAAACTGCCTGGTATTAATTTTTATCCGCTCAATAGCCTGCTCAAGGGTGTATTTACCCTTTAGGTGCTCGATCATTTCAGCATATCCCAATGCCTGACTTGCCTGATCGGACAATCCCTTTGGCTCAGCCAGCAACGAGGCAACCTCGTCTCGCAAACCTTTACGAATCATCTCTTTTACGCGAGCATTTATCCGCCTGTTAATCTCTTCTTTAGGTCGGCGTAAGCCAATAAAAACGCAATCATACCTGAACTGTTGATTATCCCACTGTTGTTGAAGTCGGCTGATGGGTTTGCCCGTCAATTCATACACCTCCAGCGCACGGATGATACGCTTTTCATCACGAGGCGAAATCCTCCTTGCTGCATCGGGGTCAACCCTTGTTAATTCTGCGTGAAGGGCAGAGAGCCCCTCTGCGTCAGCACGGGCTTTTAACGCCTGACGTATATCAGGATTAGCACCGGGACCTTCAAACAATCCCTCTGAAACTGCCTTGATATACAAAGCGCTTCCACCGACAAGCAGCACAGGCTTACCTGCAGATGATATCTTGTCAATCGCCTCATCAGCAAATGTAAGATACCTCGCAACGCTGAACGATTCGCTCGGTTCGACGATATCGATACAATGATGCGGTATTTCGGCACGGATTTCCCTACTCGGCTTGGCTGTACCTATATCCATCCGCCGATATACCATCATCGAATCGACGCTGACAATCTCCGCACCTATCCGACGAGCAACCTCAATACCAACGGCACTTTTGCCAACGGCTGTACATCCGAGGATAAAGAAAATCCGCTTCATACCTTTTGATTCTGTCAATCCTGTAGCATCAAGTCAAGCCAGCCCCTTTATGGCTTGACAGATACCGCTCGGAGTAATACTGTAAAACGGCATGAACGATAATCAGAAAATATGCATCGAAAAAGACAGTGATGGAAATATCATCGCAGCCCACGGACCGGGGCTAATTGACCTTCAAGTCAATGGCTATGCAGGAGTCGATTTTAATGCCCCCGTCGAGCAAATCACACTTGATAAGGTCAAATCTGCCTGTTTGAAAATGCGCTCTCGTGGCGTGGTGGGCTTCCTGGCTACCATTATCACTGATGAGGCAAAAAGAATGCTTGCCCGTGTCCGCAAGATAACCGAATTATGCAAGCAAGACGACGTACTTAATTCGATGATAATCGGTTTTCACATTGAAGGTCCATTCATCAATCCCGAAGACGGTCCACGAGGTGGTCATCTTCGCCAATATGTTATTACCCCCAACGATGCGTCCAACCTGCTGGACGACCTACAGGAGGCAGCAGAAGGTAAGGTGCGCATACTGACATTGGCACCTGAAGTGTCTGGTGCAATGAACCTTATCAAAAAGGCATCGTCGTCTGGCGTGATTGTATCGTTAGGTCATCATGCTGCCGATGCCGAAACCATCAATGAGGCAGTCGCTAACGGTGCTAAGATGAGTACGCATCTGGGAAATGCCACTCATGCTATGCTTCCCCGTCTCGATAACTATGTTCAGCGTCAATTGGCTGACGATCGCCTCTTTGCCAGTTTCATTGCTGATGGACATCACATCCCCTTCCCGACGCTCAAGAACTTCATCCGTGCCAAACAACCATTTCGAAGCATCCTGGTTACCGATTGTATCTCAGCAACGGACATGCCACCAGGGCAGTATAGCATAGGAAACGTTACCGTTCGCGTCGGAAACGATGGCGTCTCGCGTTTGGAAGGTACGCCATTCTTTGCTGGTTCAACGCTGACAATGGACCGTGCCGTTCTAAATGTAACTCAGCACTGCGACATAGATTTTGAAACAGCCTGGAAGATGGCGTCAGTAAAACC
>JAGHBS010000218.1 GCA_021160865.1 Planctomycetota bacterium
ACCCAGACTACCTGGTAATATATCATACTTGTACGAAGACTTGCAGATTGCAGGGCTGGGGCGTTGTTTTATTTCCATGCAGGTTCGAGCAGTAAAATTGGATATCTATCAGGTATCAATTCCGATGCGGCGATTTGAGCATGCTGCCGCTTCCAGATGCACATCAGAAGGGATTATCGTTCGCCTTGAACTATCCGACGGTTCGATTGGCTGGGGCGAGGCACATCCGAGAAAATATGTTACAGGCGAGACACTTGAAACATCTGTCGATAAGTTGAAAAATTATTCCGAATGCTCGTCGAGTCGGAAACATTGGATACGTCTATCCTGCCTGCAGAGCCTGCCGATATATTATCTGCCCGCTGTGCATTGCAAATTGCCGTTGAAGATGCCCTTGCTAAAAGTAGGAGCGATCGTTTAGCAGGTTCGATGCCTTCAAATATCCGAGTCAGCGGGGTGGTGGGAAGTTCAAATCCCGATAAGACTGCAAAGCAAATAAGATTGATGCGTCTATTCGGCTTGCGGGATTTCAAACTTAAGATTGGCTTTGAAGAGCAAACCGATTTGCAGAACCTGCAAGTAGCACAAAAGATACTCGGTAAGGCAATTCAAAAAGGTAAATGCTCGCTTCGAGTCGATGTCAATGGCAAGTGGGGTTTTGACGAAACGCCCAGGCGTATTGATGAACTAAGACCTTTCAATATCTGTGCGATCGAACAGCCGGTATTTTGCACTGCCGATGAGTTTATCGAACTTTCCCGAAAGTGCTCGCTGCCTTTGATTGCAGATGAATCACTTATCGTTGTTGAAAATGCGGAAAAAATTGCTGCAAATAGCGATGGAAAAGTTTGGTTAAATGTTCGCATCAGCAAGAATGGCGGACTTGACCTTGCGGGGAAGATAATCGAATTAGCAATCAAAACAAACACTCCCTACATAATCGGCTGTATGGTTGGAGAAACGAGCATTCTATCTGCTGCCCAGAGAGTATTGATTAGCAGATACCCTGCAGCAAGGTACATTGAAGGCAATTACGGTAAGTTTCTTCTGAAGGATGATATTGCATGCAAGTCTATTCGAATGGGCTGGCGGGGTAGATTAAAACCACTCAAAGGCATAGGCTTGGGTATTGAAATAGATAGTAGCAAACTCAACCGTTTTGCTAGGGTGATAAAAACAATTCGTTTATGATTTCAGGATAACTATACGGTTGCTCAATCGTATCGAAGTGATAAACTATTACTTCGTCTGTTTGGTGTATTGGTTGGAATTCTTATCTTGTAGGAAAGGGTAAAACGTGCCTGCGACAGGTTTGAACTCTACGAAGCATTTTTTCACCAGTGAATCAGTCACGAAAGGGCATCCCGATAAGATATGTGATCAGATTTCCGATGCAGTGCTTGATGCCTTGATAGCGGTTGACCCAGCTGTTCGTGTTGCCTGCGAGACGATGGTGACTACAGGATTGGTCGTACTGGCAGGTGAGGTAACCACGCATAACGATAAGGCTGATAAGGTACTTTTATCAATCGAAGATGTGGTTCGTGGTGTAATTCGTGATATAGGATACGATGACCCAGCTATCGGATTCGATTACCGTAGCTGCGCAGTAATTCGGACGATACATCGACAAAGTCCAGACATCGCCCTGGGCGTGGATGGTTCTGTTTCAACTTCAACTAAGTCGGCAAAGCAGGCTGGAAGGAAGCAAAAGCGGAAGAAACAGGGGGCAGGTGATCAGGGATTGATGTTCGGTTTTGCCTGCACGGAAACCAAGGCATTGATGCCCCTTCCCATTCAAATAGCACATTGTATAACTTCCAGGTTGACCGAGGTCCGCCAGACAGGTGAGATAAAATGGCTCCGCCCTGATGGGAAAAGTCAGGTGACCATTGAGTACCACCGCGACGTGCCTGTCAAGATCCATACCGTCGTCCTGTCAGCCCAGCACGATGAAAGTGTAATCAACCCTCGGACCGGCACCATAACGGATAAAGCAAGAAGAGAATTAATTTCAAAGGTAATCAAGCCCGTCATAATGGAACAATGTCCGCATCTGTGGAATAATCGGATTAAATTTTACATCAATCCCACGGGTAGATTTGTCGTTGGCGGCCCTTACGGTGATACCGGTCTGACCGGAAGAAAAATCATTGTGGATACCTACGGTGGTCGCGGTAGCCATGGTGGCGGGGCGTTTAGTGGGAAAGACCCTTCGAAGGTTGATCGTTCCGCATCGTATATGGCACGGCATATCGCGAAAAATATTGTTGCTGCCGGTCTGGCAAGGGCGTGTGAGGTACAACTATCTTACGCCATCGGCGTCGCTGAACCTATCAGTGTGCTTGTAGATTGCGGCGGGACTGCGATTGTCGATGAAGATTATCTTGCCGATCTCGTCTGCGACCTATTTCCCCTCACACCAGCAGAGATAATCGATTACCTGGACCTGCTCAGACCAATCTATCAAAAGACCGCTCACGATGGACACTTCGGCAGAGACGATAAAGATTTCACGTGGGAGAGGACAAACCGTGTCGGCGACCTCAAAAAGGCATGTAAGAGGCGTATTTAGATGTTCTTCCTGAAAATCCGAAGTCGCACGAATAGCAATTTGCGAGTGTGAGGAAGCAAATAATCTATCTATTGAAAGATGTGCTAAAGTCGCGGCAAGGTAGGCAAAACCTTGCAATCGGCGGCTGCATCAGACGACCTGCACCTTTCTGCCAACGCGGCGTTTGCGATTAATTATCTTTCTGCCGCTCTTAGTACGCATCCTTGCACGGAACCCAATTCGCCTTGCACGCTTTATTTTTGAAACCTTACGTGGATAGTGCATATCATCTCACCTCGTATCACATGAACAATATATATCCTTTATTTGCCCTCAGGATAGTTTGAATATCTTATCACAATGGATTAATCCCAGGCAAGCGATTTTTATGCAAATCAAGCGGGCGGGTCAGATAATCAATCGATTTAGGATTGAAGTAAAAATTGCTCTCAAGAACCTCTTATTAGTTAGGCTGAGGGGTAATGCCAGTATTTATTGTGCATTATTATGAATTGTTCGATCGTTGTATGTCATTTTCAAAGCGGATTCCCCAAGGCGGATCAATAATTTTATTGTCAAAGCAATTATGCATACTTGACGGGATGAAGGCGTAGGATTATTGTCCTATGGTTGGGATAGCCCAGTAAAGGAGTTAATCGTGGCGGGAAATGCCCAGCTGGTTCAGCAAACCGATGAGTATCTCATGCCGAACTACGGCAGGGTGCCGTTGGCGATGGTTAAAGGCAGCGGTGCGAGGATATGGGATGCCGACGGAAAGGAATATATTGATTTCTTCGCAGGCTTTGGTGCCGGCGGTGTGGTGGGACATTGTCATCCCGAAGTAGTTGCTGCTATCAAATCACAGGCAGAGAAATTACTAAGTTGCGGAAATCTTTTCACAAATGAACCTCAGGTGGAACTTGCAAAGAGTATTGTCGAGCACAGTTTTGATGCACAATGCTTTTTCTGTCATAGCGGTGCCGAAGCCAATGAAGCCGCTTTGAAACTTACCCGTCTGGTAGCAGGGGAGGGGCGATACAAGATAATCTCGTTCTATAATTGTTTCCACGGCAGGACGATGGGGGCGTTATCGCTGACGCCCGAAAAATATCAAAAAGGGTTCGACCCCATGCTGCCTGGAAATGTCAAAGTACCCCTCGATGACATCGAAGCCGTCGAAGCAAGCATCGATAATCAAACTTCAGGGATTATCATCGAGCCAATCCAGGGTGAAGGTGGCGTAAATGTACCCTCGAAGGAATTCATGCAGGAGCTCCGCAGGCTTTGCAATGAAAAATCGTTGGTATTAATCTGCGACGAGGTATGGACGGCACCAGCAAGGACGGGTGAATGGTTTGCCTATCAGCATTACGGCATCACGCCGGACATTATGACGCTTGGTAAGGCTATCGGGGGCGGTGTGCCGTTGGCAGCGTGCGTGGCAAGGCGTGAACTTTCATCAAGGCTGACTGCCGGAACGCATGGCTGTACGCTTGGAGGTAATCCGCTCTGTGCTGCCAGCGGGGTTAGCGTGATGAAACTCATCGAGCGTGAAAACCTTACCGAAGCTGCCCGTAAAAAGGGTCAAATATGCCTTGATACTATTCGTTCAGCGAATATCAGTAAAATCAAGGACATCCGTGGCAAGGGGTTAATGATTGGCATCGAGTTGGATTGTTCCTGTAAGGAGATTTTTAATCGATGCCTGGAAGAGGGTTTGATAATCAATTGCACGCAGGAGAAGGTGATTCGAATTGCCCCGCCATTGATAATTGACGGTACCGACCTTCAGCGGGGTTTGGAAATTCTAATAAAAGTACTTTCTACATAAGTTTTCATTGACTTATTGAAATCTTGAGCGTATCAAGAAAATTTCAGCGAAAAAGAGAAAGTAT
Organism: Planctomycetota bacterium; assembly: GCA_021160865.1. Taxonomy (GTDB): domain Bacteria; phylum Planctomycetota; class Phycisphaerae; order SM23-33; family SM23-33; genus JAGHBS01. The sequence continues at coordinate 4,450 of JAGHBS010000218.1, forward strand.
CTTTGTAGCAGAGGGCTAAAAACAATGGCAGAGAAGACAAGGATTAGTTTTTTTGTGGACGATGTTGGTGCCTATACCACGGGTGTTCCAGGTAAGCCAAGGGATGAAGTATGTCCTGTCGATGCATCGGCGTTGAAGGATTTTCTCGATTATGTGAAGGATAAGCAGATAGCGTGTGCAATTTCGGTAATCCCCGGCTGGGCGGGGGCATTACTGACCAAGCCCAAGAATGACCACGAGCAGAGATTCGCCGAAGTATTGGCTACAATAAAGGATTATCCTGTTGATGCTCATATGGAGATAATGACGCATGGAGCGCTGTTTGACTTTTCGACGATGACGTTCCGCTCCGACCGTAACGAGATGGAATGGCTTGACGATCATAATGTATCAGTTCAAGAATACAGGGATTATTTTCTCAACACGATAAAGGTCGGACGTGAGTTGGGGGTCTGTTATTCAGGACTTTCAACCCCCGGGACGCATCCTGATATGAACCCCAATGTCTGGACGGCGCTGCTGGACCTTGCTGAAGCTGGCGAGTTTCCAAACTATGCTGTCCCTGTCTTTGCAACGATCGAAGAAGGTCCCGAAACCTTCAGCCCGCGGGCAATGGCTAAGCGAGACAAGTTTGCCGTTTATGACATGCCTTCAGGCGTATGGGACCACTTTGCATCCTGGCGGAATAGCCCGGATTGGATGAGCGTGGATCATTATCTAAACCCCGAAGGCAATGGGCATCTTGCTGCCATTATCAAGGCTGGCTCACCGATGGCGTTATTCCATGCCCACTGGCAAGGTCTAAATCCGCAAACCGGTCTGGGATGGAAAACATTCCAGGATATGATTGATAGATTGATAAAAATCTACGGCGATAGAATAATCTGGCAGAGGCCAAGCGAAATAGCTCAGCAAATTGGAAATGATGGGAAAGAATAAATCGGATTATATTGAGAGGTGCTGGAAATGAATACTGAAATTACAAGCAGATGGGAAGGTCGAACGGTCTATGCAATTGCAGATGGTAGCAAGGTTGGGCAAATCTCCGTGCCTGACATTGATTTTCACTGGGCTGATGGCACATTCGTGAAGATGGCAGGGATAAGCGGGGTGGAAACCGAAGAACGCCTTCGCGGTAAAGGGATTGCGTCAAAACTTATGGCAGAATCGGTGAACTTCGCCATCGAGAATGGTTATTCCTGCTCGGGCGTTTCGACCACCGTCGAGAACGTCGCCCGCCGACTCTATGCAAGGAGTGGCTACATTACGCTGTTCAAGCCGGGCAGGTTTGAAAAACACCTCCAGAGAAGGGATGTCCCAGAGGTGCCGGGTGTCAAGATTCGCCCATACCAGCAGGGCGATGAAAAGGCGTTGATGGAATTGTTCGAGGAGGTTTACGACGGCTTTTTCGGCTGGCGGAAGAAAGAATCGGGCAGGTGGTTTAGCCTGCGAAAGAAACTGATGGATAAAGAGGGCGATATCATCTTCATCGCCAAGAATGATAACGGTATCGTCGGCTGGTCGGGCTGTTTCGAGCAATGGGTTGGGCTGGTCTCGGAACTCTACGTCCGTCCATGTGAGAACCGCACGGAGATTGCCCGGGCTTTGCAGATAAGGTTAGAAAATCATCACATTGCACAGGGCAGGAATGAAGCACATTTCTGGCTGAGCATTGCGGATGACTTCTCAGCATATCTGCTGCTTGGCGACGGTTATCGCTTCAGGGAAATGCGGGTGTTCATGGTCAATATAATCAATTTGCCTAAACTCCTGGAGGATTTGGCGGGATTATTTGAGCAAAGGCTGAAGGGAAAGAGCGATTTCAAGGGTCTGATTAGCATCGAGACGCCCACCCAGAAAGGACTTTTGAGGATTGATGAGAAGGTATCAGTCGAGAAGCAAGGCCAGCCTGATGCGATACTGACGTTATCGCAGGAGGTTCTCACGCGTGTAGTTGCGGGAGTGCCCGGGTTCTGGGATGCGTACTTGCAGGGTATGTTGAGCGTCAAGCCGAAGATGACTGAGCAGGTCCGGGATGTCTTTGACCTGCTATTCCCCGATGTACCCTGGCATCACCCTGCTGACGATATGTGGTGATTTCGATTTTTCCAGCGGCGGTGGATGCGAATCGCAGAGGCATCGTTCGCCAGGCTATCCTTGCTTCCTTGCTGAAATGAAGCGAAAGGTGAGTATTTGAAAATGAGAAGTACTCTTGCCATCTGGCGAAGCGGTCGGAACAGAAACTCAGCAACGGCTGACTGGTTTGTCAGATTTGCCAAATTCATGGGGTTTGACTTCACCGAGGTTCTCGACGGCTTTAGTGACCTTTCCGACGTAGCGGTACTGATAATCCCGCCTGGAACACCAAAGATGAGCAATAAGGAACTGTCCCTTATCACCTCAGCCGTTCAGGATGGAATGGGGCTTTTGAGTTATTTTGATAATAGCGTACTCGACGAAAAAGGTAATACCCGTTTGAAAGATGCACGCCCCACTCTTGGTCTGGCTGACGTGCTTGGTCTGGACCTTATCACCGAGCGGGGTCAATATGCTTTTCGCATCTCAAATCATCAGGAGCGGGTCTTCGTAGCCGATTCAACAGATGATTTATGGCAGTGCGTGGATTTGACGGGGGAAGACTTCCCAACCGGCTCATTCTTGCCATCATTTACCAATTACAATATCCGCACCGCTCAAGCCTTTGGTACCATTCTCAAAACACGTACCGAGGCGAAAACCGCCAATGTCCTTGCACGGAGCTGGGGACATACTGAGTACTGGGCGGATAAGCCCGAAGGCGAGATATTCGTTGCGATAAACCAATTTGGAGAAGGTCAGGCTACTTATATATCATACAACACCTTACCGCCCGAAGGTCCATACGGGCTTATCTATACCGATATGGTCTTTTATTGGGCATTTCTCACGAAGCTACTGCGGCGAGTCTCTGCCTGCCCGCTTGCTCGGATTGTTCAAACCCCTGCTGGTGTTCCCAACGTCTTCCTTCGGATCGACGATGCAGGCTGTGATGATGGATATGCCGGGAAGTACGGCGATCCTTATCACGATACGAATCGTGTTATTGAAAATACCCCGTATCCGATGGCTATCGCCGTTGAGACCGGTAAAATTTCCACGCCGGTCGGTGAGGATCGGCTTCGAGCGTGGGAGCAAGCTGGCAATGTAATCGTTTGTCATACCCGTGGCCTGCACGATATGACCGTCGATGAATCCGAGCAAGTAATTGATCTACACGAAAGCAAGGAACGGCTTGAGCAAATCCTTGGCCATCCGGCTATATTCTGGAGCATACCGGGCGATTATGAACATGCCACTGAAAACACGCTTCGACTGGCAGCTCGAGCAGGTTATCAACTTTGCGGAGAGTTCTGCTCGCTTGTCAGCGAGATTTACAACCCGCAGGCATGTCCAGTTTATCCGTATATGGTCAAGCATGAGGATATCGGCGTGTATGCTGATGTCGTTACCGCCAGCGGCTGGCCTGCCATCAACCGCGAGTTTAACGTCAAGGTGATGGATAAATTAACTGAGTTAGCCCAGGCTACCGGTATCCCTTGCGTGATGGAGTTTGTCACGCATGTCCCGCAGGGAATGCCCCAGTACCTTGATGATTGGAAGGTATTCATGAACGACCTTGCCGAACGAGTCAAAAGCGGCAAAATCCGTATCAGCGATCTTGCAGAACAATTTCAATGGGTAAAGGTCAAGGAAACATTATCTTTATCGGCGAAACCAGATAATGACGGACTTGTTATTACGGTAAGGAACGATAATGAGGAATTGTCCGCAAGGCAGGTGACGATTGATTGCGGCAAAGCCATCCGATCAGCCTCTGGACCTGAAGGGGCACTCGAAATGCTTGGCGAGACCATGATAATCCTGCCCGACCTGCCTCCTAAATCTACCTGCAGTGTCAAAGTGGCCTTCGCTTGAAAAACGGGAGATGAGCAAATGAATGGAATAGTAATCATTCCTGAACCGAAAAAATTGGAGATTAATCAGGGCGAATTCGTTTTTACCGAAGGATTAAGATGCTTCGTAATTCGCAAGACACCTGATACACTCAGAACTGCCCACCTGATTTCCGAGACGATAAAATCTGCTGCTGGGGTAGATTTGCCCATCGAGGAAATTAGCACGCAAGATGGGCTCTATTCAATCGTAATTTCCTCCAGTCAGCCCGATGGTCTTCCTGAAAATCAAGTTCCGGAAAGTGAGGAAGGTTATCACCTTGCCGTTTTGCCAGACCGATTGATGTTGACTTCGAAGGGGCAGGCAGGGCTTTTCTATGCCGTTCAAAGTCTTAGCCAGATGATTAATCAATCTTCAGGCGGTTCAGCCGTCAAAATCCCCTGCTGTCGAATTGAAGATTGGCCTGACCTGCAGATAAGAGGTATTCATATCAATCTCTGGTCGATGATGCCCCGATACGAATACCTTCGAGATTTCATCAAGCGATTGTCGGCTTTGAAGATTAATTTCATCTTGCTGGAATATGAGGATAAGTTCCCTTACGAGAAGCACCCGGTACTGGTGCATCCGTTGGCATTGACGAAAGATCAGGTTGAAGGGCTTATCAAAACTGCTAAGGAAAATTACATTGAACTAACTCCGCTTGTACAAAGTTTTGGTCACGTGGAGTATGTCCTCAAACACGATGAGTATGCCCACCTTGCTGAGCAGGTCGAGGAAGATTTTAGTCCGCAGGTGCCGAGACGCTGGCAATACTGTCCACTCAATCCCGATTCGCTCAAGATGTTCAGGGAGATGGCAAGTGAGGTGATGGAGATTCACGCCGATGCAAAATTCTTCCACGCTGGTGCCGATGAAACATTCTTCCTTGGTCAATGCCCGCGATGTAAAGAATATGTTGCCAGACACGGGCTAAGTGCGCTTTTCGTCGAATATATGAACAAGGTTGGTTCGATTATTACCGCCAAGGGTAAGATTCCTATCCTCTGGTACGATTACCTCACCAACGTCCCCAAGGACACCCCTAATCTTAGCAGGGATTTCTGGATAATGTACTGGGAATACAGGATGGGTAGCAGATCGGTGCCGTTCGTTAGGTGGGCGGGATTAGAGTTATCGGGCAGGCAATTACTTGATCAGGTGCCACCGTATGTGCTGCAGACATTCAAGAAGTATTGGGACGATGGAGGATTTCCCGATCAG
>JAGHBS010000086.1 GCA_021160865.1 Planctomycetota bacterium
AAGCTATATGAACAGCAAGCGAGAAAGTGGCGAATGTATCCTCCGACCGGCTGGCTGGCGCAATTCGGCTTGCCTAAGCAAATCGAAACGAGTATGAGCGATAGCAAAGAGGAATTGCAGAAGACCAAACGACAGTTCCGCCGGGAACTTTACGGGTCAACCCTGCCTAATTATCCAGAAATGGTCGATACGGTGCAGGATGTTTTATCGAGACTGAAATCCAAACTTGAGCGTATCAACGAGGTTCTTCGAAGTTTGTCATCTCTGCCTGAAAAAGCCCGCAAAGCAAGGGTGGAGTTGCTCTCCTCTGCCAGGGATGTTGAAAAGGCGATCTCCAAGGCGATTGAACAGATAGGCAAGGTCAACGCGCCTTTACAGATGACCCCTCGAAGGTACTGGAGCAGTTTTCTGCTAATGCTCGTGAGATAGCCCTTGTTGCTGACACGATGGCAGGGAGGCTCGATCAATTTGTAGCAGACAATTATGCTCGAGGCGTGCGCTCCTGGCGAACCTCGAAGGGAACGATTATCCAACGGTATCGTCGTCTTTCAAGTCAGGCAGCAAGTCTTGCTGAACAGGCACGGGGTATCCGATTTGCAGTAAAAGTGGAACTGCAAAAAAGTGCCGTCAATCAACTTCGCAAAGTTATGCCCGAATTACTCGCAGAGGCAGCAGATATTAGAAAGGCATTGGACAAATTCCTCCAGAGTTTAATAAAGGTAGATGAGCCAACCAAAAAGATATTTGAGCAGGCAAAAAAGAATCATCTTCAGATGATAATAAAGCCGCTTGAAGAATTGCTTGAGCGTGCAGGAAAAGTGCCCGACCTGACTAATCAGAAGGAAATTATCGACCGGATAAATCAAGATAATATCGTGCTTGTTGAACTGGGTGATAAGATCGGAGTGGTTAGTTTTGACGAGGTTTGGCCTCTCAAGGCAGGATATGAGGAATCAGAGGTATCCAGTTCCACCAGCCCGCCGCCAAGGGTGTTCTACGGTGATATGGCGATTGCTTCAAAACTGCTGAGTCTATCAGCCAAGCCTTTTGCCGAAGTGGTGCTGACATTCTTTGAGGACATTCCCCCACGATATTTTTGGTCTTCTCGACCGCCGATATTCGGCCCTATTGTATCGCTACAATTGAAGACCGTTCGCGAGAAACTTGAAAAGTCCAACCTGATAGTGAAGGAGTGGAATATTGCCAAGGATGATGCCCCTCCTAAACCGGAGGATGGTAGAAAACAGGTTTTGATTGTGCTTCCACCGCCCGAGCCGTATCCGCCGGTGCCCGGTCAACCTAAGCGTCCGCAGTGGAGTCCTGACGAGGTCGATAAGGTCAGAAAGGTCATCGCTTCCGGTACGCCTGCCATCTTCCTTGCAGGTTATTTCCCCCCGGAGCGCTGGGGACAGTTTTCCGTTCCCGGTTATTACGGCTTTTCCGATTACTTACGCAACGATTGGGCGATCGATGTAAAAACTTCTTTGCGTGTGGTTCGGGCAGAACCCGATCCGCTCAATCCGGGTAAGTATGAGTTGCCCGTCCTAAGATGGACGTTTATGCCCTTATCATGCTTTACTGATCATCCTGTCGGGAAGTGCCTCAAAGCCAGGCGTCTTTATTGGTATAATGTCTGCCCCCTTGTAAGAAATCCCAATTGTAAGGAAAAGGTAGAAATTAAGGAGATAATGACTGTACCTGCTGGGACAAAGGGTATCTGGGCAACTACCCATCCTGACGAACTGGTGCAAAAGATGTATCTTGGTGAAAGTAGTGGAATCACCCCGAACGTTGATAGGGGTGATAGATTGCCCCCTCTGATACTCGCTGCTGAGGCGATAAAGACTGTTTCAGTTGACAAACCTGCCAAGGAAAATAACGAGGATGCTACTACCAAACCTACAACGAGGAGGACTATCGAGGCAAGGATAATCGTCCTTGGGGTAGGAAATAGCTATATCGACGGGTTTATAACCACCCGGGTACCTCGCCTTGCAGGTGGTGAAACTCTTATCTCCGAACCGCCACCAACTTCTGATATCGACTTGCTTGTAAACAGCGTCTTGCACCTGATTGGCAAGGATGAGTACATCGGGGCTGGACCAGCCATTATCCAGCCGATAAGAGATATTGCCCCCTCATCTATGACGACGATAAAAGTACTCTTTGGACTTGCCTGGCCGGTGATGTTTCTGCTTATCGGTCTGCAGGTGATGTTCATTCGTAAACGATAGAAAACCTTACCTGAACTCGTCAAGATGATGAGCGATGGGAGTCTGTGTTTTGTGTGCGAGTGTGTGTGGATAATCTTGTGAACAATTTGAGAGAAGGGATTTGCAGATGAGAAAAGGACTCATAATTTTGTCATGCGTGCTGGTAGTTTCCTCGTTTTGCTTGGCAGTCAAGCCTGTAAAGATAATCCAGCAGACCGAGGCTGATTTTGCTACCGGTAAGCTGGACAAAACGGCAGTGACGAATTTGGGAGAAATTAGATTATCCCGTGAAATAAAGGAACTTACCAAATCTCCGCCTAATGTCGAGATGTTCTCTGCCGTTGCTATCAATAAGGCAGGCGAGATATATCTCTCTGCTACTGGTGGGAAGATTTATCGCTTTGAAGGGGATAAGCTGGTAGAGTTTGCTCAGGTGCCAGGGGTCCTCGTTCGCACCATGATATTTGATGGACGGGATTTGTACGTTGGAAGTTGCGGTAAATCTGCAGGGATTTATCGAATAACCCCACGTGGTAAGGTTATAAAAATCTGGTCTGATCCGAAGGTTAAATTCGTCTGGTCGATTGTTCGGGGAAAGGGGAAAACCTTTTACGCTGGCACTGGCCCAGAGGGGAGGGTTTATCACGTCAAAGCCAATGGTAAGGCTGAAGTTGTCTATCAGTGTGATGAAAAGAATATCCTCTCCATGATTGCTGGTAAGGATGGGAAACTCTACGCCGGTACTGGTGAGCATGGCTATATAATCGAGATTAATCCTAAGACAAAGAAGGGCAGGATATTATACGACGCTAAGGAAAGCGAAATTTCCGCCCTTCTTCTTGGGGCTGATGGTGTCCTTTATGCAGCCACTTCCGATTCGACCAAGGTCTCTGCTGGTAAGAGGGTTCGTGCCTCTGAAGTAAAGGGAAAAGCGCTGCCCAAACCTGCTGCCAAGCCCCCCGCAGGTCCGAAGGAGCAAAATAAAAAAGTCAAAAAGCTAATCGTAGTGGTAGAACAAGATGCTAAAGTAGTAAGTCAACTTGCTGAAAATGAAGGCAAAGTTGCGGGGAGTCAGAAAAAGCCCCATAAGATGGAGGATGGTTTGCCCATTGATATAATTCGTCGCATAGCTGCTGCCAGAAAGGCTGCTGAAGCAAAGCCCCCTCAGCCAACCGAGACACCCAAGGGGGAGGGCAATGCTATTTATCGCATCGATGAGGAAGGATTTGTTCGCACCATATTCCGCAAGCCTGTTGCAATCTTCACCATGGTAATGCAGGACGATACACTCATCGTCGGCACAGGGCATAAGGGCGAAATTTTTGAAGTTGATACAAGCGGTGATAAGATTTGCCAGATTGCAAAGGTTGACCCTAAAGATATTACTGCAATAACACTTGGTAAGAATGGGAAATTGTATTTCGCCACGGCAGATTCAGCTCGTTTGTTCGAATTGGGACGCAGCTTTGCGAAAAAAGGCACTTATACCTCGAAGGTATTCGATGCTAAACAAATCTCCCGATGGGGCTCGATAAAAATCCATGCTGATATCCCTCGTGATTGCGCCTTGACGGTATCTACTCGTTCGGGCAACGTCTCTGAGCCTGATGATAGGTCTTGGTCTGATTGGTCGGTAGAGACGATAGTCCCGCCGGGCTGGCTGAAGATAACATCTCCAGCAGGGAGGTTCTTTCAATATCGTCTAACGCTCGCAGGTAATGGCAAGGCAACAGCGACGGTGGATCGTGTTGAAATAATTCGACAGATGGGCAACCTTCCACCAGCAGTACCTTCAGTGAAGGTAGGTTCGAGCGCCCGGGCACCGAATTCATCCTCGCCTCCACGAAGTACTGACCCGAAACGATACCGTGTGATAAAAGTCAAATGTACCGATCCCAATGAAGATTCACTCTGGTATGCATTCTACTATCGACGTAAAGGCAATAAGTTGTGGATAAAACTGGCTGATAAGAAAAAACGCCCGGTATATTACTGGGATACCCTTGGTGTGGCTGACGGTATTTATGAAGTCCGCGTGGTGGTAAGCGATGCCCCCTCAAACCCGCCTGCAGAGGCTTTAACCGCGGAACGTATCTCACG
>JAGHBS010000262.1 GCA_021160865.1 Planctomycetota bacterium
ATACTATCGCGTGAGGCATCAGCATGCCGAAGGAGCTGATCAACCACTACCGGCTCGATACCCTGCTTTTTTGCCTGGAACAACTCATTAAGCAATCGTTTCTGGGCTGATCCAAGCGACCGTGGCCAATCACGGCGAGAACTGGTCAAATATGCAACCGTCTCGGTCCTTGCCGATAACTTGCCCACCACCGAAGGAATCATCGCTGATAATACCATCCCAAGCGGAGCAAGGTAATATTTGCTTATCCATTGTGCCAGCAACCAGAGTTTTTCATCGAAGAGTGGCTCGGAATCAATTAACTCAGCAACGGTTTTCAATTCCGTCTTTCTCTTGGGAAGATTGGATTCAGTCACAAACGCAAGAACCTTTCGATTGCCCTTACCGAAAGGCACGCGAACACGCATCGAACGGGCAGGCGAACACCAACCATCCTGCCAGAGATAATCATATTGTTGATGAACATTGGCTGCTACTGCGACTCGAACGACCTGCTGTGATGGAACACTGTCTTGAAAAAGTCCGCTCATCAAATCAATAATATGAAACCCTCGGCATAATTCCAAGGGGGCTCGGTGCATTACAGTGTTGAGATTTCCCCTATAAAGCGTTAGTCTTTCTAACAGTCCTATCAGGAGAAAGAAACGATGCCAGATAAGGTTGAAAATAATAATTCAGACAGAAGACCACCATTTCAAGAATCATCCCGCAGGAATGTGGTGCTAATCGTGGATGATAACAAGCAAAATGTCGAACTCTTGAGAGAATATCTCGAAAGCATCGACGTTGATACTATCGCTGCTTACGATGGTATCGAAGCACTCGACGTTGTTGCGCGCTCCAAGCCTGACTTAATCTTGCTGGACATCATGATGCCCAAGATGAGCGGCTTCGAGGTCTGTCGAAAACTCAAATCTGACCCTGCCACTCGTGATATCCCCATCATCATGGTAACGGCTTTGGGCGACTTATCTGACATCGATCGCGGCATAGAATCAGGGACAGACGATTTCCTCTCAAAACCGATAAATCGACTCGAATTGATTACTCGTGTCAAATCACTGCTGCGACTGCGGCATCTGAAGGATGAACTGGAACGAACATTAGCGTATCTCAACGAGGTAGATTCTTCCCGCAGAGAAAGAGAATCTTCGAAATCCGAATAATTATATTTCAATAAGGAACTTGGGGAAATTATGAGGAAAATGAATAAGCAGTTATTGTCGCTATCGGTTCTACTCCTGACGGTGCTAACGGGTTGTTTGGCTGATAAGCAGATAACTCTTTCAGCCAAACCAAGAGCCGATACAGAGAAGGTAAAACTCGTCTCGGTAAACCGTTCCGAATATGGCACCGTCGTGGCTCATTTATCTAACGGGCTGGTGGCGATTGTTCGAGAAAATCATACTGCACCGGTAGTGTGTGTAAAGGCATACGTTCGCGCAGGTGGACTTTACGAGCGAGAATGGCTCGGATGCGGGCTCAGCCATCTTTGCGAGCATCTCGTCGCACAAGAATCAGTTCATCACCCCACTGGTGGGGGTACAGTGCCGCTTCGAAATGCACCTCGCTCACTCATCAAGGAAATCGGCGGACAGGCAAATGCATATACATCAATGGACCACACCTGCTATCACATCTCTGCTGCTTCAAGTAAGACGCTAAAATGCCTCGACTTCATCATTGGTCAACTCGCCCATCCTAATATCACTCTGGAAGATTTCCGCAGGGAGCACGGCGTAGTTATGCGCGAGTTGGAAATGGGCAAAGACGACCCTGTCAGACAAATGTGGTACGCACATGCAGATAATCTCTTTGGCACGCATCCAGCAGCAGTGCCTGTCATCGGGTATAAAACTCCCCTCAGCAAGCTGAAGATGAAAGATGTCCTCGCATATATTAAACGGATGTACGTCCCGCAGAATATCATCGTCGTGATAGCAGGCGATGTGGACACCACAAGGGTGCTCAATCACATCGTCAAATTGTCCCAGGGATGGAAAAGAGGCAGGACGCCTGACCTATCACTGCCTGCTGTACCAGAGGTAACAAGCACGAGACGCAAGACGCTACTAAACAAATCGATAAAATCTACCATGGAGCGGATCAGTTTTCAGACCATCCCTCTTACCCATAAAGACCTCTACGCACTGGATACATTGAGTTTCATCCTCTCGCAGGGTAGGTCAAGCCGACTTGTCCGTTCACTGGTGCTTGAAAAACGATTGGCAAGTTCCGTATCAAGTAGTTCCTGGACACCGTTCTGGGGAAAGGGATTTTTCACCATCTCCTTCAGGGCAGGTCCTGAAAAAGCAGACGATGCCGAGAAGGAAATCATCCGCCAACTCCAATTAGTGAAAGAAAAAGGCGTAACACAAGAAGAACTCCGCCGGGCAAAAAGGCAAAAACTCGCAGAGTATGTCTATTCCAGGCAGACTGTCCAGGGAATCTCGGAAATCCTCGCCAGCGATTACCTCTCTACCGGTGATGTTGATTTTACACCTCGATATGTCGCAAGAATCCAAAAGGTCACAGCAGATGAGGTTCAACAAGTCGCAAAAAAGTATTTTCAGTTTGACAAGATGGTCATCACTCGGATGGTTCCAGCATCGTGGCAAAAATCCATCAGCACCAAAGGCAAAAACGCTCAACAACCCATAACCCGTGTATTTACCTTACCCAATGGCTTGCGAGTAATTCTACACAGCCTCGCAAATCCTCACACAAAGCCAACTAAATCGGCTGAATTGGTATCAATGGCGTTCGTTGCCCGTGGCGGCGTGCTGATGGAAAATGAGAAAAACAATGGTATCGGGGCATTGATGACAGCATTGAGCATCCGCGGAGCAGGGAAGTACTCAGCAAGTAAAATCGACGAGTTCTTCGACTCTGCTGGCGGGAGTATCAGCGGCAATTGCGGAAACAATTCGTTCTACTGGCAGGCTACTCTGCTTAATGATAAGTTAGATAAGGCACTGGATATATTCGCCCAGGTCATCCAGAAGCCAAGATTTGATCCCAAAGAGCTGGAAAAAATCCGCCCCATACAAATAGAAAAAATCAAGCAAACTGACGAACACTGGCTAACCCAGTTGATAAAAGTATTCCGGAAGAAGTTTTTCAATTCTTCGCCATACCGCCTGATGCCTTCAGGGGCTCTGAGAGTAGTAAAGTCGCTCACTGCCAAGCAATTGGCTGATTATCACAAACGAGTAATCAAGGCTGGTTCAAGCGTGCTGGCTGTTTATGGTAGTTTTGATGTAGAGAATGTGAAAAGTCAGATTGAAAAATTGTTTGCCGATTTGCCAAAGGGGAAGGTTGAAATTCCCCCCAGCACACCCCGGAAGGTTAATCCTGTTGGCGAACTCTATATCATCCCGACACACAACGTTCAGGCAGGCATCATCGTAGCTGCTCCAAGCATCTCCATCACAAACATTGCGGATCGGCTCCCCTTGACGGTTCTCGATACAATTATCAGTGGCTATCGGCTTCCATCGGGCTGGCTTCACGAGGAATTGAGGGGTAAACAACTGGTCTATGTAGTCCATGCGTACAACTGGGGCGGATTCCTCCCCGGTGCATTTATCACATATGCAGGCTGTCAACCTGAAAAGGCAAAGCAAGTTGTCGAGATTATCAAGCAGAATCTTGACAGGGCATCACGATATTTACCTACGAAGGACCAAATCGATGCTGCTGTAAACACTATCCTCACTGCTGATGCTTTAGAAAACCAGTCATTATCATCCCAGGCGATGGATGCTGCCTTGAATGAACTTTATGGACTTGGCTGGGATTTCCGCAACAAGATAGCAAAACTTTATCGCAAGATAACTCCCGCCGACGTCCGACGGGTCGCCCGAAAATACCTCGGAAAGGGATATATAATCGTCATAACAACACCAAAAGTGGACATTCTCAGCAAAGCAATTAATAAATCGAAGGCGATAGGAAAATGAGCAAGCAAGTGGAAGATTATGCATCATTTTCGGTGCGGGACTTTATTGCTGCTACTGCTGCCAAGACACCCACACCAGGCGGGGGGACGGTAGCGGGGGTTGTTGGAGCATTGGCAACGGCACTGGGCGAGATGGTCTTGAACTTCACACGAGGTAAAAAGGCATTTGCCGATTTTGCCGATGTTCATAAATCCCTGGCAAGCCGATTTGCCCGTGCGCGGGGAATGTTTCTCGACCTGATGGCTGACGATGCTGCTGCATATATCCTCTATACCGAGGCAGCTCGCTGCGAAGACGCGGGTAAGTCTGGAAAGATGGCTTCTGCACTGGCTGCTGCTATTAATGTGCCACGCGAGATGACTGCACTTGCAATTACGGTATTGGATGACCTTCTTAAACTTTCCGAAAACTGCAATAAGCGTTTGTACACTGACCTTGCCGCTGCTGCTATCCTTGCTGAAGCAGTTGTAAAATTGAGCGATTACAATGTGCGTGTCAATGCTGCCTCGCTATCAGATAAGAGAATGGCTGATGAAATTTGTCAGGCATCTGCCCGCGATTGCAAGCGTGCCAAAGAACGGCGCGAAAAAATAGAAAAAATCGTATTGGAATATCTCTAACCACACTCATACATGGTAAATACGAAAACAGGGAAGTTAGATTATATATTTGTATTGATGATGGGACCTTACGAATAAGATTTATAAGAGGCGTATTATAGATACAAATGGCAAAGGAATATGATATCGCTGGTCTCTCGGGCGTCTGTAGTTCTTGCGGAAAGGCATTTGCAGCAGGTGAGGAGTTCATTGCCTGCCTCTTTGCCGATGAGGATAGATATATACGGAAAGATTTCTGTTCCGAATGCTCCCGCCAGCAAGAAGCCGAAATACGCAATGCCTTTTCTCACTGGCGAAGCAAGTTGCCAGTGAAAGATGATAAGAATAAAAAACCCCGTATAAATACTGATGTTCTAATCGAGTTTTTTGAAAAGACCGCTAACGATGATGCACCTGAAAAGATTAACTTCCGCTTCGTATTGGCGTTGATGCTGATGCGTAAGAAGGTGCTTGTCTATGACGGAAGCGAACGCGACGAAATGGGCAGGGAAGTATGGACGATGCATTTTCGAGCAGGCAAAAGTCTTGACCAAAAGCAGGCGGATAAGCAGGTTCACCTGCCTATCAACAGGCAGGTCAAGGTCATTCGGGCTAACCTGGACGAAGAGCAGATTGTCCATACCGGGCAACGCATCGGGGAATTATTCGAGATGGAGCAATGAATTTTAGATACCTCTATACAATAATACCGATAATCACGGCAGTTTTCATCGCAGGTTGTAGAAAGCCATGTCCAGAGAAATTCGTCTCGCTCGATAGGCTTGTAAAGGAATACAATCTCAATGCAGAGAAGGTAAAAACGCTCTGGAGCAGGGTGAGGCTTCGGATTACAATCACCGATGAGAAGGGAAGGAGCATTTCGTGGGGATCGACCTCACCATTGGCGGTGCCGAATGGCTTGCTTTGTTTGGAAAAATTACCTGCTGATTCCTCGAGGAGTTATCCACCTGACCAAAAGGATAGGCAGATAAACTTTGTGCTGATAGGCAGGGAAATAAGCGAGTTGTTCCGCGTCGGCATTGATGCGAAAAACGGCTTGTACTATCTCTGGTTCGATGTTGGTAAGTCTGCTGGCGCATGGTTCGGCAGATGTAAATACGCCGGTGCCCCAAATGTCAGAGCCATGCCAATAGACCCGATGCAACTTGTTGAAATACTCTCCATAACCATGCTACCCTCACCAGAGCCGAACACGCTGCCAGCTGTGGTGATGACGCTCGAAAACGATCCCTGTGCCTACGTCGTTCGATACCTCGCACCTCAGCCTATAACCGGACACTTGAAGATCTGGCGAGAGGTGTATTTCAAATGGTCAGATACCGAACCACGCCGACCTTTCCGTATCAAGATTTACGATACATCGGGCTTATGTAGAGTGGTGGCAGATGTGAAAGACTACAAACCCATCAGGCAAGGGTGGGAATATCCCCAAAACGCACCTGTGATACCGACCGATATCCATATCACCTGGCCTGCGATTCCTAACATTCAGCCAGCCAGTTCGATCCACATGAAACTATCGGAAATGACTTTGCAGAAACGCTTCAATAGCAAGGTCTTCGACTTTTTCTCGCACCTTCCAAGCCAAATAACCGAACCGATATTGATTGATGAAGGCATTGAAGAATTACGGGACAAAGCAAGCTTGCATGGGCACAACTACTAATTCCGATTGTTACAGTCCGATACTGATAATCCTCGCAGCGGTTCTTGTATCCTCCACGGGGCTTGATAATCTTAGCGCCCAGAGCGGTACAATATCATCAGCCCAACTCGTGGGGGGAGATAAGGCTGTGTGGTTCATCATGCCTGAACCGGGGAGCAGTTATTACCTTGCCACCAAAACGATTGAAAAAAATGCACCCTGGCGACGAGTGGGAGGCGAAAAATATGGCACCATATCAACGGCCACCGTCATAGGCTCGACACTAAAAGTCTTCTTCATCGACGGGCAATACGTTGATTATCTACCCGATCAGCCCGAAGGCATACCAGGACTAAAACCGCCTGAGAAACTCTGGCAAGAAGGTACATTGGCGCTATCTGCCTGCCCTGCAGGAGACTTTCAAGACCGG
>JAGHBS010000282.1 GCA_021160865.1 Planctomycetota bacterium
GAGGAAATCGGCGAGGAAATGTTTGCAAAGTACCGCTCGGATGCTTCGACAATAAAGGCAGTAAAGAGGCTGGCGGATTACTATTTCAAGAAGGTTATCCCCGAACCACGCGATAAGTGGATGGAACGGATGATAAACACCTATCCTTATCATCCGTTGACCGAATCGGTTCTCAGGAATCACATAACAGCAGAACGTGCTGCCCAACGGTATAAAAGACTGGCTGAAGCAATTGATACCTTGCTGAAGCGATTCCCGGGCGTGGAACTGGATAATACCCTCTACTATTCCAGACTCGCTTGCTACGACGCTGAACATGACACGGTCGGAAAGATTGTTTTTTCCAAAAAATACCTCGGTCCACGAGCAACTGCAGGAGATATTGATTCTATCGATCGTATTGCCCGTTGCGCCTTAGCAGGGTATGAGTTCGATAAGGATGATAAGAAAATCGGTGATTACTGGTTCAATCAGGCAAAGAAGTTGAAAAACTGTGCCCGATTTTATTGTCTGGCAAGGGCATGGTACGCATACACCCGCTGGAACTGGCATCACGAGAAGTGTCAACAAGACGACCGCTTCAGCGCAGTCCAAACCATCATCAAGATGTTGCGGGAGCAACAAGACGATCCTGAACTCCACTGGGCGATGGAATTTGCTGATGTCAATCTCCTTGCCTGTGCCGGTAAAACCCAAGAGATGCTCGAAAAGTTGAATGCTCGGCTCGGGAAGAACAAGAAATATCGCGATTTATCCCTGCGACTCAACTTCTCCGCCATTGGAACAGCACTGGGCGATAATAACATGATTAACGAAGGACGAGCCCTTGCTAATAAACTAAACAAGCATTGCTATACGCTTCGGGATAAAATCTCGATAAACCTGATGCTGGCAAGGATGTTCGAGCAGGCCAAACTTTATCTCCCTGCTGCCCAGTATTACCTCAAGGTGGTAGAGGCATATCCCCGTCCTGCAAGAATGCTTCGATACTTCCGTAGGGCACAGTGGAATCTCTCCCGTGCTAACTCACCGGCATATCCCGCCAAGGTGAATTGGTACATTAGCAAGTTAGGCAGGACGCAGGAATTAATCCCGGGATTACTGTGCAACATCGGAGGCTACTTCCTCGGGAAGAAAAATCAAGCTGCTGCTATGAGCGTCTTTAGGCAACTTGCTTCACGATATCCAGCAAGTATGGGCAGGGATAGACTTGCAAAGGCATTATTCAAGCAACGATGACACGTAGCGAGGTGAGTAAATGCATTTAATCTCGCGTGGAATTGTGATTGTCTTTCTAATCGGGGCTATATCGCCACCAATACTATCGCAAGCGGTACGAGAAGTAACCGACGAGGATGTCGACCGAGCAATTGCACGCATCGAACGATACCTCTGGGCAAGGCAAAAGGCAGACGGAGGATGGTATTATAACCGAAGCCTGCCTTACGGCGGTCAGACAGCGTTGGCAACATTCGCCCTCCTCGAAGCAGGAATAAGTCCGAACAATCCAAATCTCAGAAAGGCATTAGATTTCCTTGTGAAGGTCAAACGGAGAAATCTTTACGTTGTAACCATTCGAATAATGGCATTGAGCGAGGCACTTGCACAATCAAAACGGCTACCTTACCGGTCGTGTCTCGAAAAAGACCTCGAATGGCTCATCAGGGGAAATGCTGCAAGAAGGTGCGGTGCGTGGGGGTATTCAGGACCCGATAAGTTCGGCGATAACTCCTGTAGCCAATTCGCCCTTTTAGCCCTGTGGGAAGCCGATCGCTGTGGAATGAAAATAGACCACACCCTCATCCGAAGGGTCGAACAAACCTGGATTAAAAGGCAAAGAAAAGATGGCGGATGGACCTATAGCGGACAACCTGGCGTCGATACACCCTCGACCGTATCCATGACCACAGCAGGTATTGCTAGTTTATATCTTTGCCAGGACGTCCTAACAAGAACCTGCCAACCATATCGATACGCTGATAACCTCAAAAAAGCATGGGCATTTCTGGCAGAGAATCTCAAGCCCGATTACATCAAGAATGGATACCTCGCCTTTTGTATCCAGCGGGTCGGTATGGCAAGTGGGGCAAAGTTCATCGGAGATTTGGATTGGTTCGCCGTCGGAGCGGCTAAACTGGCTGAACCAAACCCACGAGGACATTCATACTGGGGACAATGGGGCTCGATCGTTCGGGCATCGTTCGAGTTGATTTTCTTGGCTCGCGGGCGAATTCCCCTGACATTCAATAAATTAGCCCATGGGAATGAACGCAATTGGAACTTCCACGCCCGTGATGTGCCTCACTTTACCGAATACCTCAGGCGGAACCTCGAACGCAGATTGCGCTGGCAAGTCGTAAAAATTACCGATGACGTTCAATTGCTTCTCGATGCTCCCATACTGCTGATTACCGGCACCAGGGCTTTGGACTTCACCCCCGAGCAATGGGCGAAACTGCGAGACTACTCCCTGCGGGGTGGGACGCTACTGTTCGTGCCGACGCATGGCAGCAACGCCTTTCTGAAATCAGCATTGGAGGGGCTAAAAAACCTCTACAACGAGCAAAACAAGGAAGCACCTGCGTACTATACCCTCAAACAAATCCCTGCCAATCATCCGATATACACGCTTCATCGCAAAATTCCTAATGGACCTGGCATCGCGCCGATCTGGGGCGTATCAGACGGTACCAGACTAATCGCCATTGTCTCCAAGCGGGATATCTGCTGCCCATGGCAAAGATTGGCTGTAGCGACTGGAAGGATTGGCTACTCCTTAGGCGTTAACCTGTTCCTTTATGCAACCGGGGGAAATCAGCTACGAATGCGAATGCGACCGGTCTTCGTCCACAAGAAAGGGCAAATCCGCCAGCGAGCAAAAATCGCATGGATAAAGCACAACGGCAACTGGCACTGCCAGCCTTACGCGCTCAACTACCTTTCGGAAAAACTCATCGCTGAAAATCGCATCGCCCTCGACGTAACCGCCGGCGTGCCAATTCAGGCTGACAAACTCAAGGGATACCATCTAATCTGGATGGTCGGCTCGGATTCCTTCACACTCAGCGATAAACAGATAAATACGCTGAGGGATTATCTTTATAACGGCGGGACGTTATTTATCAATGCAGTCGGTGGGGCAAGAGATTTCAATCAATCAACAAGAGAGATGCTGCAACGACTTTTTGAAGGACAATCGGGCGTAGAAAAGGGGTATGTCTCAGCCTTTTCGCCATTGATGACGGGCAAGTGTGGAGAGTTCCGGGGCCCGGCGATAAAATCACCCTTACCCCGAAGCCGGGCATGGATGAAAAGCGGCTCCAGACCACCTGCGCCATTAAAAGTATTTATGCGCTCCGGAAGGATTTTGGTCATCTACGCCCCTTACGGCATCCATGACACGCTCGATGGACACACCGCCTACGGAGCCAAAAGTTATATGCCCTCCGCCGCCAGAGACCTCGCCGCCAATATCGTCCTATACGCCCTGATGGAAAAACCTCACCAGACAAGCAAGAATACCAACCAGATGCTTGAAAAAGATTCTAAATAAGCGCATCTTATAACGCCTTTGCGGAAAACGGTTGCATCTCAATAAAATTATTTGTATAGATGTTGTTATGTACATCGAGACCATAGACATACGGACGAGCAGTCGAGATGAAATGGTAGATATTACCAATCAGGTTGCCCAGGCGATACGTGATAGCGGTATTGCTGAGGGGGTGGTTACCGTATATGTGCCTCACACCACTGCTGCGGTGACTATCAACGAAAATGCCGATCCCTCGGTCGTGCACGATATCTTGGCTGGTCTTGATAAGGCGTTCCCCTGGCATCAATCGTATTATCGCCATACCGAAGGCAACTCTGCTGCTCATATCAAAAGTGCCATCGTTGGCAGTTCCGTTCGCATCCCCTTTCAAAATGGAAAGATGCTTCTGGGGACCTGGCAAGGGATCTTCTTCTGCGAATTCGACGGGCCACGAAGACGCAAGACCGTTATCGCCATACAATAAAATATCTTGCAATCGCAGGAGATAAATCTGTCAATATGCCTTTGCGTCCTGTCGTGCTGACCATATCCGAAAGAGTTCGACACACTCATCACGAAGAAAATCCCCCACGATTTCGATGCCGATGTTGCTGATTTGCTTCATTTGCTCATTTGAAATTTTCAATTCATTAAATCCTGCTTTTTGGGCATCTTCAATTCGGGCACCGAAAACGATTTTTGAAATCCTCACCCAATGGCAGGCAGAAAAGCACATCGGACAGGGTTCGCAGGTCGAATAGATGACGCTGCCTGTAAGGTCTACCGTACCAAGGTACTTACAAGCCAATCTAATGGCGACAATCTCTGCGTGAGCGGTAATATCAGTATCCTGCCAGACGCAATTATGGGCTGATGCAATAATCTTTCCATCCCGTACAATGCACGCACCGAACGGGCTTTGACCACGCTTTATTCCCTCAGTAGCTGATGCAATAGCAGCCCGCATGAATTTCTCTTCGTCCCGCATCGTTATTCTTGCAGAAAAAATCCCTTCAATCGTCCTGAAGCGTGCCGATAATCTCCCTGACGCTCTTATAATTGTGTTCTAATAGGTAATCCCTAATGCCATCGCAAACCTCGATCAGGCAGGTGGGGTTAATCATAGTGGCTGTACCAATCGCAACTGCCGTTGCCCCTGCAAGGAGAAATTCGATTGCATCACGAGCGGTTCGCACTCCCCCCATTGCAATTACAGGCACCCCGGCAGGACCTGCTACCGATGAGCAAACCTGATAAACCATATAAAGGGCTACTGGATGAATGGCTGGTCCTGATAAGCCACCGGTACGATTAGCAAGAAATGGCTTGCGCTGCTCAATATCTATGACCATCGCATTGAGGGTATTTATTAAAGAAATTGCATCGGCACCAGCCTCAATAGCAGCACGGGCAGGAGTGGTAATATCAGTGACGTTGGGGGAAAGTTTCACGATTAAAACCTTTCTATTACAAGCCTGACGAGCAGCAGCCGTCACCTTGGCAACTTGCCGAGCATCCATGCCAAATTGAATTCCGCCCTCCGATACATTCGGACAGGAGATATTCAATTCCACCGCTGATATTGCATCGACCGAATCAAGCCGTTCGGTAATGGCGCGATATTCCTCAACGGTCTTACCCGCAACGCTGACGATAATGGGCAAACCCAATTCGGACAGAATGGGTATCTTCTCAGCCAGAAATGCATCCAGACCTATATTGGCTAATCCAACGGCATTTACAAGTCCGGAGGCAGTTTCAATGACTCGCGGATAGGCATTACCCGCACGTGGTTCAAGTGTGATGGTCTTGGTGACAAACGCCCCTATCTGCTTGAGGTTCACGAAATCTGCAAGTTCATCAGCATAGCCTGCCGTTCCTGAAGCAGTCATTATCGGATTGGCTAACTTCATCCCCGCAATGTCAACTGACAAATCAACCATCCTGCCATATCACCTCGTCAGCATCGAAGATGGGTCCGTCGGTGCAGGTAAGTTTATATTGCCAATAAGGTGGTGTTTCCGTCCTCACCTTCACCGCACAGCCCTGGCAGATACCCATCCCGCAAGCCATGATTCGCTCCAAAGACACCTGACAACGCACACCCATCGCGATACAGCGTTGGGCAACCTCCCTCATCATAACCTCAGGCCCGCAGGTATAAACAACAATTCCCGAAGGAGAAAGACTTTGCCTTCCAAGCCAATCCTCCCATGCTTGAAGCACCGTGCCTTTAAAACCGGCTGACCCATCCTCAGCTGCTATAATGATGGGAAATTGCTTATCTTCAAGAATCGCTTTGCTTATCGGTAGAATATCCTTGCTGGCAGCACCGACGAAAAACTTTATCCTCTGCCCCTTCAGCATCAATTCACTGGCAAGGTACATCAATGGAGCAATACCCGTCCCTCCGCCAATAAGAACAGCAAGGGTTTCAGATTGCAAGAAATCCGTTCTAAAACCATTTCCAAGCGGGCCAATGATATTTACCTGTTCACCTTCGCCTAACTGACTAAGCCAGCGTGTCCCACTTCCTATAATGCGATATATAATCTCCAAGACCGATTGCGCTCCCTGATTATCTTTGCGCCTGCCTGCCAGGCTAAAGGGTCTGCGCAATAATGCTGGGGCAGCAAGCACATTAGCCTTATCCATAATCAATTGCCCCTCATCCGCCTGTTCAATCACCCGTGGATAAGACGATTCCGATGTGCTACAAAGGATATTTATAAACTGACCAGGCTTGCTGGCAGGAAAAGAGTCTACCTTCAAGGCTAACCGATTATGCTCCTTGCAGATGGGTTCGTTTGCAACTACCCGTGCTGTGAAAATTCCACGCTTGCTCTCTGGGGCAGAGAAATTGTCCTTAGTGAGGTAATCTCTATCGGTGATCTTCATTTACAACAATGTTATGTATCCAAACGAGTATGGTCAATGCTTGTTTGTTTTTAGGGGATGTATACAATATTTTGACTATATTATTTCCGATAGGTTTGATATGATACTTGATTTCCATGCAATATGTATGTGAAAATATGGCAAGGAGGGTGGAAATAGTATCTTACAGAGATGGAGAAGTTAGGGTGTGTGAAAGATGGATTCGGATATAGTACAACCGATTACAACCCAAGAGAAGCACAGGGGTAAGGAACCGGCGATACATAAATATTTTCGTGCAATGGTAAAGACCAATGCCAGCGACCTGCACCTCAAAGCCGATAGCGTCCCCAGGCTGCGATTAAAGACAAGAATCGTTCCAGTTAAGGGAAAACCACTCTCAGCAGAAGAACTCTACAACATGGCAATGGAGATACTCGACGAGCGACAACGAGAGTTCTTTGATAAGTACGGCAGTATCGACGTGGCAGATGAATTGGAAGGCTCAGACCGATTCCGAATCAATATCTTTCGTCAGCGGGGCAAGGTAAGCATTGCCGCAAGGCGAGTTTCAAGAAATATCCCTACCTTTGAGGAACTGCACTTACCTGATCAGATTCGGAAGATAGCAGAGCATACCTCAGGATTGGTGCTGCTGGCAGGGATAACGGGGGCAGGTAAATCAACCACAATCGCTGCTATGCTCGAACACATAAATCAGACCCGACCTTGCCATATCGTTACTATTGAAAACCCAATTGAGTATCTATACACCGATAAGAAAGCGATTATCAATCAGCGAGAAGTTGGCATCGATGTACCTGATTTCTCATCGGCACTGAAATACCTCATGCGTGAAGACCCTGACGTCGTACTCATCGGGGAGATGCGCGATCGTGAGACATTTGCAGCAGCGCTGCAGGCAGCGGAGACGGGGCATTTAGTATTCGGCACCATCCATGCCTCCGGAGCCGCTCAGACGATAGGACGAATACTCGATTTATTCGAACCTGCTTCACGCGACCTTGTGCGACAATCGCTGGGGTTCAACCTCCGAGCAATTATTTACCAGCAATTGCTACCTTGTCTGGTAGAAGGAATAGAACGTGTACCAGCGGTTGAAATACTTCTGAACAACCCGTCAGCAAGACAGATGATCGAGCAAGGAAGAGACGCTGAATTACCAACGGTGATCCGCTCGTCGCAGCACGAAGGAATGAAGGATTTCACCTATAGCCTGCTTGAACTGATAGAAAAGGATTATGTTGATCCGAAGGTAGCCTATGAGGCTGCTCCAAACCCCGATGAGCTCAAGATGCTCCTGAGCGGAATTTCAACCTCCCAGACGGGCCTGAGGAGTAAATAAAGACCAAACGTACCCAAGTGATGAGATGAACGATGGTTGATTTCCACAATGTATTCACACTTACTGGCGGTGGATTAGCAAGCTGTATGCTCGGAGCCGTTCCTGAATCGGCCGGCTATTTCTCCATCTTCAAGATAATCCTCATCCTCGTACTGATATTTCCCTGGCTAAAGATAGCACCGTGGGTTGATAAAGATACAAAAGTCGTGCATTTTCCTCGAACGCTCTGGAACTTATTAGTCATATCATCTGGAGCGTTTTCTCTATTGCTGTGGTTGCTGCTGCCATGGTTTGCTGTTGGCTTGTTATTGTATATTGTCTTCACCACCTCAACCATTCTTACATATGCACTCATACGGGACAAAAGGGTCGTTCCTGAAGCGAAGGTTCTCACCAGCAGGCATCTAAAATCGGTTTTTACATCAGGTAAATCTGAGCGGGTTGAGACGATTCAGCGTGTTAAGATTTACGATCATACAGGTCGGCCGGTCGGTCCGCCACCTGAGGAACAGACGGAAGAGCGTATCACATATAATCTCGCGCAGAATTTTCTTCACGATGTAATACTCTTTCGTGCCAGTGAAGTTGACCTGATGCCGGCAAAGACACAAACAGCAGTGAAGTTCGTTGTTGATGGTGTTGGTCATAATCGCCCACCGATGGAGATAAACCAGGCTGAAAAACTAATCGACTTCATAAAAAGAATTGCCGGCATGAATGTCGAAGAGAAGCGCCGTCCGCAATCGGGCAAAATTGCCGTCGAAGCCGGTGCTGTAACTGTTGATATGGACATCAACACCGCAGGAACGATGCAAGGACAACGATTGCAAATTCATATCGTGCAGGAAACTGCAAAGACAAACCTCTCTGAACTGGGGATGTCCGAGGACATCCTTGCAAAACTTGAGGAGTTAAACAAGCAGAAGGGGCTGATAATTGTATCGGGTCCGCGTGGTAATGGCGTGACCAGTACGCTCTATTCACTACTTCGCCGCCATGATGCTTATATCGAAAATCTTGCCGCTATAGAAGAGCACATTACCATCGATCTGGAAAACGTCACACAGATAGAATACACCGATCAGACGGATATGCCAGCGAAGTTAGCCTCATTATTACGGCGAGACCCCGATGTGGTAATGGTAGATGCCTGTCGAACGCCTCAGGCAGCACAGTTAATATGCGATGCTTCTCAGGAAAAACAAATTCTTCTCGGCAGTACCGCCAGTAGCGCGCTCGTTGCACTTGCTAAGTGGGTCAAAGTGGTTGGCGATGTTCAAAAAGCAGTCGCACCGCTCAAAGCAATTACTTGCCAGGTACTCTTGCGGAAACTCTGTCCAAATTGCAAGGAATCTTATAGCCCGCGTCGGGACTTGCTGGCGAAACTAAATCTTCCTGTCGAAAAAATAGGCAAGTTTTATCGCCCCCCCACAAAACCCCTGA
>JAGHBS010000185.1 GCA_021160865.1 Planctomycetota bacterium
ACGCAAAAGGAATATATGAACAAGATCGCCTCGCTAATAGGTGCGCCACCGGTAACGAAAACCGTACCGTACAAGTTAGCCTACAACGTCGCATTTATGCTGGAATTATTCGGACATATATTTCGCAAGAAGACCCCACCGCTGGTAACGAGATACTCGGTCTGGCTAATCGGCAGAAAAGTATTCTTCAGCACCGAGAAAATCCAAAGGGAGTTAGGATACACTCCCCGAGTGGGCTATGATGAAGGAATTGCCCGAGCCGTCAAATGGGCACTGAATCACACCTGATTCTTATCCTCATCCGGGGAACAACGTGACAAGCTGTTGACACCCAAAAGAGGAGGAAAAAATTTTTTCAAAATTCACTATAGACAGAGAATTAATTCGCTAATAATATTATCGAAATCCTTCGATGGAAGTTGTTGACAGACAGAAGGATTGAGTTTCATCCTCGCAGATATCTATAGTTGACATATATTGTTATTGTCCAGGTTATTTTCAGATTTGCGATCGTCGTTTCGCCTGTTGGCAAATAAATGATGATCGGAGCGGCAGCTCGACGTTCCGAACAGTTCGGCAGGCGTGCGTTGGACCCTCCCGCAGGGTCCGTGCATACGCTTATGGGACTCAGGGTCGGGGGTCTTATTGGCGTATTGCGCGCACGCCTGCCTATTCTTACAACCCGTCAAATTATCAAAAGCGGGCAAAAACTCGCTATTTATTTTCCGGCATCCTTTCACTTTTTAATAGCCGATTCCATCACTTCAATCAATTCGCTGGGGTTAATCGGCTTAGATATACACATCCTTGCCCCGTGTTGAAGTATCCTTTGTGAATCGTTTTTCGTGCAGCGATCAGCAACGGCAAAAATCTCAGTATCGCGGAGTTCTTCGTGAGACTTGATAATCCTGCAGGCCTCAAACGCATCCATGCCAGGCATCTCCAGGTCGAGAATGATAAGGTCAGGTTTATGATCAACTACTGCGAAACCAGCCTGGAAGGCATCGGCAGGTCTGATTATTTCACACTCAGGATGACGCTCCAGAACGATCCTTGACATCTCATCTAAGTAAGTAGGATTGTGATCAATCACAACCAGACATACCCAAGCAGTCTCCAACGCTTTCGGTGTTGGTATGTTGTGGTGGCGAAGAAACTTTATCAGGTCCTCAACTGCAACTCGGCGATGCCCACCTGGCGTGCGGTGTGCTTTTAGCATACCAGCATCTATCCAATTAGCGACTGAACCGGGATCAACACCTAAAAGTCGGGAAATATCAAAGGTAGAAAGATTCTTCTTCCCCGTCTTCCTCCATCGCCCTTGCGACTTGCCTATTCTCTTCCCCATCTTGCATTCGCCCCTTTCAACTTGCCGACCCAATATACACATCGACACATTGGCAAGGTGATATTGCTATAATTAGGGAAATTCTGAATTTTTCTAATTTGCCTCAACCACCTATTTTTTTCTATCCCTACCGAGCATATCACCATGTCCCTCTTGCATTATCTGCACAAATTTGCAACAATGCCGGTTGTTTCGGGAGGTTCTACAAATGGTAAAAATTGCAATAGCAGGGGCGGCTGGCAGGATGGGGCGACGAATTGCTGCCTTGGCAATCGAGTCGGAGCAGTTCGATATCATAAGCGCACTGGAATTACCAGGGCATCAAGCCATCGGGCAAGATATTGGACAATTGGTAGGGACAGGTACGTTCGGCGTGAAGATCACCACTGAACTATCGGCCATGCCAGATGTGCTAATCGACTTTACCACCCCGGAAGGTACGATGCATTGGCTTGAAGTAGCCCGAACACATAACTTCCCAATGGTCATCGGCACGACGGGACTGACCGAATCGCAATTAGCCGAAATCTCGCATACTGCTGCGGAAATTCCCATCGTGCATTCTCCAAATATGTCAGTAGGCGTGAATGTTCTGCTGAGAACTGTCGGAGAATTGGCATCAATACTGGGGGAGGATTACGATATAGAGATTACAGAAACGCATCATCGTTTCAAGAAGGATGCTCCCTCCGGAACCGCTGTTGCCCTTGCCAAGGCAATCTGCCAGGCAACTGGAAGAAACTTTGACGAGGTAGCCATATTCGGCAGATCGGGCAAATCCCCCCGTCAAGCTCGCGAGATAGGCATCCATGCCATCCGATTAGGTGATACGGTCGGGGAACATAGCGTTCACTTCGGTTGTCTTGGTGAGACGATTACAATATCACATTCAGCCCATAATCGCGACACCTTCGCTCGTGGTGCCCTGCGAGCCGCCAAGTGGATTGTCAACAAAAAACCTTCTCTTTACACAATGCAAGAAGTCCTATTTGGCGATTAGTTAGAAACTTTTTTCACGCCTAACTTATGAGACTGACGAGGACGGTCGAATTATATCACGTGGGGCAAGGGTCGGGCATTCTTAACCAAAGGTATTGAAATGATAATCTTCTGGACGTTTGTATTACGGGGAGTTGGTATCGTATTGGCTGGTCTTGTAGGAGCAGTAATCATCTGGAAATCACGACGATGGAAAGACCCTGCGCTATACTGGCTTCTTGCAGGTTTATCAATAGGTCCGATTATCATCCTCACCTGGAATATAATCTATCAATCTTACCTTTTCGATTTAATCAAACCCTACCATCGCATCGCATCAATATACAATATCGAATTTCGATACCTATATCAGATTGCCAATGAAGTGATGGACTTCCTCTGCGTCCTGGCAGTTTGTATAGGCATCGCTAAACTCTACCACAATGCCCGTGAAAGGGTTCAGCTGGTACCGCCGGAAAAGGCAACCACGAACGACCCTCGGAATTGATAACACCAACTGATACCCAAACCGCATGGTTGCATACAACCCATAGAATGTCTATAATAATTTCCCAATGTGCTAAAAATTCCTGAGAAAGGCGATACCGATGGCAGAAACCTCACGAGAACGAGTCCTCAAGGCATTTAATCATGAACAACCGGAACGCGTGCCGGTAGACCTTGGCTCAAATCGTGCCACCAGCATAAATGCGATTGCATATCATCGGCTTCGGAAGTTCCTCGGTCTGCCCGACAAGCCAATACGGGTTTACGACGTCGTTCAGCACCTGGCAATCGTGGATGATGACGTGTTGGAGCGATTTGGTGTGGATTTAATAGACATCGGTAGAGCATTCTACGATGACATGAGCACATGGAAACCCTGGCAACTACCCGACGGCACCGATTGCCTGATTCCCAGCTGGACTAACATCGGTAAGGAAGGTGACGATTGGTACCTTTACAGCCCCGACGGCCGACGATTGGGAATACAAAAGCCCCACATGTTCAACTTCGACCAGATACACTGGCCATTCGTGGATGGCATACCGGATGACTTATCAAACCTGCAGGATATACTCTCGAACGAAGTTATGTGGAACATTCCCAAGCCTCCCAATCCTGCAACCACTACACTATCGGACTTAGCCCAGGGCGTTAAAACTCTGCGAAATTCCACCGATAAGGCAATTGTAGCACCGGGTATCGGGCGATTCATAGAAATGGGGCAGTATCTTTGCCGCAATGACAACTTCCTCATGATGCTGGCTGCTGAGCCCGAAAATGTTCATCGCTTACTGGATCGGCTTTTGGAGATTTATCTGCCGCAATTGGAGCAGTTCTTATCAGCGGTGGGTCAATATGTTGACATCGTTCGTTTTGGAGACGATCTGGGTATGCAGACCGGTCCGCAAATCTCGCCTGATATGTATCGCGAATTTTTCAAACCACGGCACTCAGCACTTTGGCAAAAAGTAAAGGAGATGTGTGATGCCAAGGTGGCGTTGCACTGCTGCGGTGGGATTCGCCCCTTGCTGGAGGATTTGATTGATGCTGGCCTGGATGGGATTAATCCGGTACAGACTAGTTGCGTCGGAATGGACCCTGCTGAGTTGAAGGCAGAATTCGGCGACCGCTTGTGCTTCTGGGGCGGGGGTTGCGATACGCAATCCGTCCTGCCCCGTGCCACGCCTGAGCAAGTGCGCTCACACGTGCTCGAAAGGCTGGAAATCTTCTCGCCAGGCGGGGGGTTCATCTTCGCACAGATACACAATATCACTGCCGAGGTTCCTCCTGAAAACATCGTTGCAATGTTCGATGCAGTGGCAGAGTTCAACGGGAGAAAAGTAGAATAATCATCCAGGAAACCCTCCACCACCAGCCCGTATCGGGCTGATGAGCCAGCAGCAATTTCGCTGATACGATTTACACGGACAATAAAAATTACGCTCAATCCACTCTTACCAATCCGCGCTGCTGGGCATATCGGCGCAGGCTTGCGATTTCCTCACGAGCGGGTAATCTCATCAGTTCCTCAAACTCATTGGCTCGATAACAAGGATGATACTGCTCCATCACGTTTATCCCACAGCCCGGGGCAGTTTCGGCAACAATATCAATAACCTTTCGGCTATCGGCGAGGTCAGCAGGTAGAACCAGGTGCCGCACTAATACACCCCTTACAGCAATGCCTTTATCATCAATTTTCAACGGACCGACCTGACGGTACATCTCAGCCAGCGCAGCCTGTGCTACCCGGGGATAATCCGACACGCCGGAATATTTTAGCCCTGCCTCGGCTGAGGCGTACTTGAAATCCGGCATGTAAATATCAATATATCCCTCAATAACTTTAAGCATCTCGACCGACTCATACCCACCGCAGTTATAGACGATGGGAACAACCAATCCCTCCTGCCGGGCGATAATAATCGCCTCCAATATCTGCGGGACTACATGTGTGGGCGTAACGAGGTTGATATTATGACAACCTCTCTTCTGGAGCGTCAGCATCAATTGGGATAATTCAGCGGCTGGGGCTTCAACGCCGCCGTCGAAGTGTGATATGTCGTAATTCTGGCAAAAAACACAGCCCAGATTGCACCGCTGAAAGAATATCGTTCCACTACCATTGCGGCCAACGAGGACGGGCTCTTCCCCAAAATGCGCTCCAGCCGAGGCAACTCTTGCTAATGCACCTGTACGACAAAACCCGACTTCACCGGCTAATCGATTAACCCCGCAATTACGCGGACAAACCCTGCACGGATTCAACATCGAACAAGCACGCTCAAGTACATTCGCCATAATCAAGCCATTTTATAGCATCTTTATATTACAATAATCATTGCATCGTCCGCTACGTCAGGCTAAGCCAGGGACAGATGAATTTCCAAAATCGTAACCACCATCGCAAGAAATCATCGGCATACGATTTTGTAAGCCGGAAAATAATTTTTTCACCAAGTTAAGGAACTTTCTGCATACTTGGCTGTTTATAATATTATAGTAGAGTATTCTGG
>JAGHBS010000254.1 GCA_021160865.1 Planctomycetota bacterium
AGGTAAGGGCAGCGTGATACGGAATTGTCGTCGAATTAAAGATGTAAAGATAGGTCAGGCCGCTTGCATTCTCGATGCTAATGAATTGAACAATCTCACCATCAATTCAAGCCCCGATGAGCCGACAACCATTGCTGAAGGCGTTGAATTAGTTGATGGCGTCATAGGCTTTGGCTGTGAGGTTCTCTACGGCTGTAAGGCCATTAAATTCGTCATGGGGGATAATACCACGCTCGAATACGGTGCGAGGATGATACATTCGTTCCTTGGGGACAATTCCACCGTCGCTTGCTGTGAGTTTTTGAACAATCTTGTCTTCCCTGCCCATCAGCAGCATCACAACAATTCATTCCTGATAGCGTCGTTGATTATGGGGCAGAGCAATATCGCCGCTAATGCCACCATTGGGTCGAACCATAACAGCAGGGCGCCCGACGGTGAGATTCACGCCGGTAGGGGTTTCTGGCCGGGGCTCTGTACCAGTTTGAAACATAACAGTCGATTTGCCTCGTTCGTCCTGTTATCCAAGGGCGATTATCCTGCCGAACTCGATGTACCCTTGCCGTTTAGCCTGGTGTCGAACGATGCTGCGAATGATCGCCTGCTGATAATGCCTGCGTACTGGTGGATGTATAACATGTACGCGCTGGCGAGGAATTCGTGGAAGTTCCAGGCACGGGACGGCAGGAAGGTGAAGAGGCAGAATATCGAATTCGATGCCTATGCACCCGATACTGCTGAAGAAATTTTCAATGCGATGTCGCTGCTGGAGCGATGGACTGCCGAAGCTTGCCTCCGCGCCCAGGGTTCATTAGCAGAAGAAAAGTCGCCTCATGAATTACAAAAAATCGGGAAAGAACTTCTCACCGGCCCGGCAGAGAAGGTCAATTCGCTCGAAATCCTTGCTCGGAATGTAGAGCATTCCCGTCGAAAAGTCGTCATTATAAAGGCAGCAGCAGGATATGAAGCGTATCGTCAAATTCTGCATTATTATGCGGTCAAAAACTTGTTGGATTATCTCCAGGACAATCCCGATGCGACGCTAAAGACAATGTGCAACGATCTGGGGACTGAGCGTCAAAGGCGATGGATAAATCTCGGCGGGCAACTGGTGCGAGGTGATGATTTCGATCAACTCGTTGCTGATCTAAAGTCTGGTAAGATAGAGGATTGGAATCAACTTCATCAGCGGTATGATCAACTATGGGAAAAGTATCGCCGGGATAAGCAAGCCCACGCCCTGGCGACGTTGTTGAGTTTGCTTGGTGTGGAGAAGTTGACTAATCAAGTGTGGCAAGGTGCGCTCGACGAGGCAATGAAGATTCAGCAATATGTTTGTGATCAAACCTATGCCTCACGAAAGAAGGATTATGATAATCCTTTCCGTAAAATGGTATATGATACTGTCGAGGAAATGGAGGCAGTTATAGGTACGATTGAGGATAATAGTTTTGTCAAGCAGGTGCGTGAAGAAACCCAAGCCTTTGCTGAACTCGTCGAACGGGCTAAGAAAGTACCTGAAGAATAGTCGGCAGGATTGCTGGAGCTTTTGCAACCAGCCATTAGCAACGGGTTAAAAGTGATAACCTGACAGCGGGGGTTTTTGTAGACACTACAGGTTCACTAATTTTTGTGTTATTATTCCCTTATAAATCGATGCTGAAAGGGAAGTGAAATGTCTGAAGAAGGTCAATATCGTCTTGCAACGAAGCTGCTCCATGCTGGTCAAAGTCCTGACCCTGCCAGCGGTGCCCGGGCGGTACCTATTTTTGCCACCGTTGCTTACAACTTCAAAAGTACCCAGCAGGCTGCTGACTTATTCGCCTTGAAGGAGTTCGGGCATATATATTCTCGATTGAGCAATCCGACCAACGAGGTTCTTGAGCGTCGGCTGGCGGCAATTGAGGGCGGTTCAGGCGCTGTTGTATTTTCGAGCGGAATGGCTGCCATTACTGCTGCTATTATGACGCTGGTACATACTGGGGAGAACTTTATCTCCTCGACGAGTCTTTACGGCGGGACATGGACGCTCTTTACACAGACCTTCAAAAACCTTGGAATCGAAGTGCGATTTTTCAATCCAGATAATCCTGAAGAAATCAAGCAACTGGCAGATGAAAAAACCCGCTGTGTTTACCTCGAAACTATCGGTAATCCAAAGAATGATGTACCGGATTTCGACATGATAAGCAGCATAGCCCATTCTGAAGGGTTGCCTGTAATCGTAGATAACACAGTGGCAACGCCCATAATTTTTAGACCTATTGAGCATGGTGCGGATGTGGTTGTGTATTCGACAACGAAGTACATCGGTGGGCATGGCGTTCATGTCGGTGGGGCGGTAATCGATGGTGGAACATTCCGATGGGAAAACGCTCCCGATAAGTGGTCGCAATTCTGCAAGCCCGACGATGCCTATCACGGTATCATATTCACGGAAGTCTTTAGCGGTGATAAGGGAGGCGGTGTCTTTGCTGAATATCTTCGTGCCCATTGGCTGCGGGATACCGGAGCATGTATGAGTCCTTTTGCGGCATTTTTATTCTTGCTGGGTTTAGAGACGCTACATGTGCGCATGGAAAGGCATTGTCAAAATGCCCAAACGCTGGCTGAATGGCTAAGCAAACACGAATACGTTGAATGGGTCAATTACCCCGGTTTGAAAGACCATCCCCATCATGCGAATGCTATGAAATACTTCTCAACTGGTGCCGGTGCGATTATTGGTTTTGGGATTAAAGGTGGAAGGCAGGCTGGTGCCAAGTTCATCGATGCTGTCAAACTTGCCAGCCACCTTGCTAATATCGGTGAAGTCCGAACGCTTGTCATTCATCCTGCCTCGACCACGCATCAGCAACTCACTGATGAAGAACAGCGAGCTACGGGCGTAAGTCCCGAGTATATCCGCTTATGCGTTGGTATCGAGGACGTCGAAGACATCAAGGAAGACCTTGATCAGGCGTTGAAGGCATCGCAAAGGTAAGGACAATCGGCTGTGGCGAAGGTAAACGACACAGGCAACGATGATATTTTCACCAGCAGTGATAGTGTTCGCAGTGCTGCACCGTTGAAGCATGTTCAGTATGCGACCTTTGATGAACCTCTGTCGTTGGAGTTAGGTGGTCGGCTTGAAAGGCTTCGCATTGCGTATGAGACTTATGGTGAGTTAAACGATGCCAAGGATAATGCCATCCTGATTTGCCATGCCTTGAGTGGTGATTCTCACGTTGCCGCCCATGATGCTGACGACGATCCGGGCTGGTGGGACATCGCCGTTGGCCCGGGTAAGAGTATTGATACGAACAAGTACTTCGTAATCTGTCCGAACATTCTCGGCGGCTGTAGGGGGACGACCGGACCGAACTGTCTTAATCCATCTACAGGAAGACCTTATGGTCCTGATTTTCCACGGATAACCATCGGCGATATGGTCGAAGCCCAAAGACGATTGATAGATTATCTCGGTATTGAGCGTTTGCACAGCGTTATCGGCGGATCGATGGGGGGAATGCTAACGCTTGAATGGGCAATTAGATATCCAGACCGCGTTAGGTCAGCCGTTGCCATAGCAACCTCTCCAAGATTAACCAGCCAGGGATTGGCATTCGATATTATCGGACGAAATGCAATTACCACCAGCCCGGATTTCAACAATGGCTGGTACTATGATGAAGAACGTGGAGAAGTGGATGGGATATTTCTTCCAGCAACGCCTGTGCGGGGATTGGCAATTGCAAGGATGATTGGACATATAACGTATCTGTCCCGTGAATCGATGCGGAGAAAATTTGGTACCGATAGGTATCAGCCACGAGACGTCGATAGTGAATTTGAGAAGGATACCTCTGTAGCAAGTTATCTGGCACATCAAGGGGATAAATTCGTCGAACGCTTCGACGCTAATAGTTATATCGTCATCACGCGGGCGATGGATAGTTTCGATATTGGCGAAGGGGGAGACCTCATCAAGTCTCTCGAGCCAGTACAATGCCGCTTCTTAGTGATAAGTTTCACATCCGATTGGCTTTTCCCGGCTGATCAGTCTCGCTCGATTGTAAATGCGCTGGTAGCGACGAATAAATCAGTATCCTATTGCAACGTTAGTAGCCCCTGTGGGCATGATGCATTTTTGCTGCCTGACCAGATTGACATTTATGGCGGATTAATCGCGGGATTCCTTGCGCATAACAACGATGAAATTACTGAAGCAGACCTTGAGCCGGAATCTGATGCGCAGGGCAAGCTGGATGATCCCGATACGAGTATCTTCCACGGTAAGCGGATTGATTATAATTTTCTGGAAGATTTGATGGTAAGTCAGTCTCCAAGCCCCTCGCCAAGCGTCCTGGATTTGGGCTGTGGTGATGGTAGGATGCTGCTGAGGTTGAAACGACGTGGTTGGCGACGATTGCTGGGCGTGGAAATTGATCAAAATAGAGTGCTTATGTGTGTAAAGAGAGGGATCGATTGCATTCATGCTGATCTGAATGAGGGGCTATACTGGCTTGGTGATGATCAGTTCGATTTCGTTTTGCTAAGCAGAACGCTTCAGGCGGTTTATGATGTTAATCGGGTTATCGATGAGATGCTCCGCGTGGGCAAGAGATGCATAGTGTCTTTTCCCAACTTTGCATATAAGCCACTTCGGGAGATGCTGGCAAAACAAGGCCGAGCGCCGGCTTCGGCAGGACTGTTGCGATACAAGTGGTACAACACGCCGAACATACGATTCTTGAGTATTGCAGATTTCGAGGATTACTGTAGAGAAAAGGGAGCAATAATTCACCGACTTGTTGCACTTAATACCGAGACTCATAGCGAGGTCAAAGAGAATCCTAACCTTAACGCTGACCTTGCAATCTTTGTGATAAGCCGTTAGACGACCGATAGGTCGAGCGAAGAGTTTTAGACGGGAAGTTTGCGTTTTCTGCGGAAGGAGCGGTCAAATCGGCTTTTTTCTTTTCCGCAGTTTGGTTTGACGCCGTGATTAGCCTTTTTGCATCGCCAGCCAAGTATTCCGTTTCTTTTTCTGTGTGCCATTTTTCTGCCTACTGTCTCGGTTATTTAGACTCTTGCAACAAAACTGTTCCGTGTGAAACACGTCCCAGTCTTTTATCCATTTCCCCGCCGATTATTCTTTTTTCAGGCTAATTCAAATATCGACTGGGTCTTGATGAGCGTCAACTCATCGGGATAGGCATGATATGCAAAGACATGAAGATTGTCAACCTTTGCTTCATAATCAATGTATGTGAAAGGTTCGAGCGAGTGTGAACCAGTCCATTGGGGAAAGGTAAGAAATATCCCGCCCTTTCTGCTTGATTCAATCATATCCAGGTGCGTTCGTTCATAAAGTTTCGGACTCATTGCTTCGACCTGGAAACTTATCAGATGTGCGATTCCACCGATGTTTTCGATTCGATGGTCTTTTTCTCCTCGTAATTTCATTGCTGCCAAGAGCCCCCGTTCGGGCAATTCGATAGAAGAACCTGCAAGTAATTCGGTAAGAGCAGAACCGTTGTGATAGAAGGTGATGAGATGGCTCATCCCCGTTACCCAAATTTGGGCTTCGTACGCATCCTTGATAATGTGATGATCATGATAGATATCAAACAGTTCCGGATGCAACGAACGACTGTAAAGCAGCATTCGCATTTCCGAGACACATTGTCTTTGCCGTATTGACATCTTCCTTTCCTTACTACAAGACTTATTATACCACGTTCGTCGATTTTTGTACAGAATCGGCGAAAAAATCCTTGTCAAAAAAGAGATACTGGAGTATTATATAAGGTAGAGGAAAGATATCTGCTCATAGAAAAAGATATGCAATGAATAGGAGGATGGTTAGAAGTTTTCCTCGCATGTTTTTGTGGATGTGTTTTTTGAGAATTGCTCATCGGTGTTAGGAGAGAAAAAATGAAGTATAACTGCCTGATTGTCTCAATGATAGTTTTGACATTTCCCGTCTTGATTATTAATTCACCTGCTGTTGCGATGGTTTTGCATCCTGATGGTGAACCACCCACCTCTTGGAGCGATAAGCCCTCCGATAACATCCTTGGTAGATGGGGAAGCAGCGGTTCCTGTGTTGCAATTGCCCCTAATTATGTCATAACGACGCGTCATCAAGGCGGAGGTGTGGGAACGACAGTGGTTATCGGGGGCAATTCCTATACTGTTAGCCAGGTATGGAATCATACCGCGGCTGATATCCGTGTAGCAAAACTCGCCGGTGCAGACCTGACGGAATATGCTGGTTTGTATTCCACTATGGATGAAATTGGAAAGGAGATAGTTCTCGGCGGATATGGAAAAGGTAGAGGCGATGATCTAACCAATGGCAGCGGAACGGTCTATGGGTATAGCTGGGCTGGCGATGATAATCAGACGCTCCGCTGGGGGACGAACACTATTGATAGTTCGGTTGTCAAGAGCAATTTGGGATTTACGTCCGATACCCTTCGGGCAGATTTCGATAAACTTACCCTCGGTACGGACTATGAAGCTGCCCCGGCAGAATGGGATTCTGGCGGCGGATGGTTTGTGAAGGTAGATGATCAGTGGCAGGTAGTTGCATTGAATGCTTATGTTGAACATGAAGGTGAAACGTGGTTCCTTGACCCTCGTGAGGTGCTGGATCCTGATATGTTCTGGGGTATCAGAGTCAGTACCTATAGCGGCTGGATTAACTCGATTATTCCTGAACCTGCGACACTATTGCTACTATCGATAGGCGGTGCTTTCGGTTTAATCCGACGGCGAAAGTAGAGGTTATCCTTTTGAATAGAAGTTATCACCTTGTTTCAAGGTTTATCTTATCGAGCGGTGTTAACCGCGGTGAGAATGACTACAATCTGTGCGAGGTGAGGCTGAGTAGTGGTCACTTTACGAGTGGAGCGTTTTGCCTTCTTGTTCGTGTAAGCGATGAATGAATGCCTGCTTTTAGACTCCTTAGAGGTTGCTGCAGCAACTGGTCTTTTTGATATTGAGTGAGACTTCTCTAACACCTTTATCTGCCTTTTCGCCGAGGCTGATTTGGTGATATCGCCTTTTTCTTTCGAAGTTCTATCCGCTTCGGAGATGGAGGCTTTTGCTATCTCTATCTTTTCCTCACCAGTAGTAGGAGGCTGTCTAAGAGCTCCCGTTCCTCGTTTCTTACCGAGTTTTTTGGTTTCGCCGAGTTTTTTAGTTTCGCCTTGACTGGTTTCAGCAAGAGCGATCCTTTCCAATCCTTTTCCACCTCTGCTCTCTTTAGGTGTGATTAATGGGACTTGTGGAACATTCTGGCTTGCTCGGATGGCGTTTAATTCGTTGATAATATGCTTTAGTTGTTTTCGTGTAATGACTACTTCGTACCTTATCTGATTTGGCTTGATTTGGGTCCGTTTGAATATGTTTATAGGCTGAGATTCTCTATCAAGTTTATTGGCTTTCCTGACAGCGACAGTCGTCTTAGCGGAATCGGCAAGCTTTATATTATTACTGGCAAGAATGCTTTCAACCTGCCTCTGTGTAAGCGCAAGGTTATCTGTATTGATGAAGATACTCATAACTGCTTTACCAGGAACAAAGGATGTACCTGCTGATGCCAGCAGATTTGATGGGGCAGGCGTTGATCGGCGGAGAGTTTTTTCTCCGGAAGCGCTCGGAGATTTATACCCTCCCGTTCTGGTCGGTTTGTGGGTCAGTTGTGTGATAATTATTCCGATACCGATTAGCAGTATGATGCCAGCAGCTGCTGCGAGTTGCCCAAATCTTCTGATGCTAACCAATCGTACACGGGGCTTCCTTTCTACTCGGGCAAGCACTTTTTGAGCAAGATCGTCCGGAGCCGATGCGCGGGGTAAGTCTCGAATAAGTTGTTTGACCTTTTGAAGCGATTCTAATTCCTTTGCAAGTTCGGGCTGACGTTGAAGCAATTCTTCAACCGCTCGGGCTTGCTCGCTGGGCAGGTCCCCATCGATGTATGCTGATAATAGTTCGGCTATTTTTTCCTTCTCATCCATCTTTTAGCCTTGCACGCTTTGCATCAATTTTTTGCCGGATAATGGTTATTCCAGCAGGTCGGATAGTTCATTTTTCAGAAGGTTTCTAGCACGATGAAGTCGGCTTTTTACTGTTCCGACGGGTAGGTTGAGTACCCGCGATATTTCTTCGTAGCCCATTTGCTCAATATCACACAAGACCACCACGATACGAAATTGCTCGTCAATTTTCATCAGTGCCTCTTGTACACGTCGGTTTATATCTGCCTTTACTGCATTTTCGTGCGGATTTTTCTGATGTTGATCAGCAATAATTTCTCCAAGCCGATATGTTTGGTCTCCGTCTGTCCGTTCGGAATCAAGCCGACTAAAATGCATCCTTGTTGCTCGTCGGCGTTTAGTTATCGTCAAGTTCATCGCTATTCTAAACAGCCAGGTATAAAACTGACTTGCCTGTCGGAACGAGTTCAGATTTTCTAATGCCTTGACAAATGTTTCCTGCGTCAGTTCCTCAGCATCGTCGCGATTTCCACAAATCCTCAAAATTGCGTTGAAGATGCGATCTTGGTATTTTTTCACAATGGCACCGAAGGCTTCTACCCTGCCCTTTCTGCAACGCTCAAGTAGTTCGGCATCTTCAGCGTCAATGAGAAGTTTACCTTTATCTTCTCTGGTGCCGTTGTTCTCTGCTACTGTATTGGACGCTTCCTCAGACACAATGTTCCCATAAAAATAGTTAATTGAATGAATCAATAATAACATAGATGATTAAGAAAAAGAAATCCCTCTGTTTGAATGAAGGTTGAGTACTAATCGTTGACGGAACAACTACCAAAACTTACCTGACAGATGGTGCCGCCTTTGTGCGGCAGCGTGCCCTGTCTTTTGATGAACGTACTTTTGCTATCGGCTTATGTACTTTCTGATACTTCAGCCGTTGGGGTCGGTTCGTTTTGGTCTTCCTTGATGCTCTCGAAATACAGATGCTTCTCGCCTGTATCTGCATCAGTTTTGACCGAGACGATTATCTTATTTTTGTCGTTGTATGAGCCGCGGAGGATTTCTTCGCTGAGAGGATTTTCAATATACTGCTCAATTGCACGTCTGAGGGGTCGGGCACCGAAGTCGGGGTTATATCCCTTATCGATGAGGAATTCCTGGGCTTCTTCAGTAAGTTCGAGCTTCAAGTTGTGTTCTGCAAGGCGTTCACGAACCTTTCGTAATTCATAATCCACTATGGTCACAAGGTCTTGACGGGTAAGCGATTTGAAGACAATGATTTCATCCAGTCGGTTTAGGAATTCTGGTCGGAAGTGTCTTTCGACCTCTTTTTTGAGCATTTCTTTCATCTTCTCGTAGCTGGATTGTTCATCACGTTTGCCGAAGCCGAACCCACCCTTGTTCTTAATCAGCTCTGCACCGATGTTGGATGTCATAATAAGGATGGTGTTCTGGAATGGAATCCGCCGACCGAACGAATCGGTCAAACGGCCTTCTTCCATTATTTGAAGCAGCATGTTGAAGACCTCTTGATGGGCTTTCTCGATTTCATCAAGCAGGATGACGGCATAGGGTCTTCGTCGTATTCTCTCGGTAAG
>JAGHBS010000063.1 GCA_021160865.1 Planctomycetota bacterium
CAACTTTAACCGACGGCATAAGTCCTTCCAATCAATGTAGAAGCCCGTCAATCATCAATCATCTACTATCAGCACTTACCAATGGACAATCCGGTGGAACGCCCAGGTAAGAAAGCGTCTTCTGAAGTACCTCTCGAACACACGGAGCAGCTACCTCGCCACCTGTATGACCAATTGAATAATCGGGTCTGTATATTGAAACAACACAGACAACCCGAGGCTGATTAGCAGGGGCACCTGCCATGAACGAGGCAGTGTATGCATGCTCGATATAACCATCCGCACTGGCAATCTGCCCAGTGCCTGTTTTCCCAAAGACCGTCCACCTATCCAATCTACATTTTTTCCCTGTCCCCCGCCTGACGACGTTTACAAGTACCTCATCAATGAATTGCCTTGCTATGGTCTTGCTGATTACGCGCCTTATTCGGACTGGTTCGCTCTGGAAGACAACCTTTCCATCAACATCGAGGACCCTATCAATTATCCTCGGCTTGAGTAATGTACCGCCGTTGGCGATGGTGCTAAAGGCACATACCAGTTGAAGGCATGTTGCAGCAATGGGACCCTGCCCAAATGGGACTCGTCTGGTAGCATAGCTCGTCCATCGATGAAGGGGCAATAAAAGACCAGCCGATTCGCCTGGCAACTCTACCCCGCAACGTTTACCAAATCCAAAGGCTGCTACTATGCGATAAAGTTCTTCATTGCCCAACAACTCGCCCAACTTAGCCATCCCGATATTACTGGAATGTATCACTATTTCCGATAATGGTAGCCAGCCGAAATGCTCACCAGGGAAATCGCGGATAGTTCCACCTCGATGCGCATGGTAAATACCGTGATGACAGAAAAACTTGCTTTGAAGAGTAACTTTGCCCATCTGAATTGCCCCGATAGCAATAAAGGGCTTCATCGTACTGCCTGGCTCGAACGGATCGGTTATGACGCGATTGCGACGCTGAGATGCTAACGCTCGAGAATAATCGTTCGGATCATACCCTGGCACCGATGCCATCGCGAGGATTTCACCACTTACAGGGTCCATCACGATGCCCATCCCTGCAGAGGCATGAAAATGCTCAACCGTCCTT
Source organism: Planctomycetota bacterium (assembly GCA_021160865.1). Taxonomy (GTDB): domain Bacteria; phylum Planctomycetota; class Phycisphaerae; order SM23-33; family SM23-33; genus JAGHBS01. The sequence continues at coordinate 1,095 of JAGHBS010000063.1, forward strand.
CGTAGCGCATCCTGCAGAAATTGCTGGATAAAGATATCGAGCGTCAAAATGACGTCCTTACCATCTCTTGGAGACTCGTATCGTAGAATATCAGCGTAATTGCCTTTTCGGGCAGCATCAGCATGGACAATCATCAGTCCATCCTTGCCGGCAAGCCAGTGATTTGCCCACATCTCCACCCCCGCCCCAGGATCACCATTGGGACGTCTGAATCCGATAACATGACACGCCAATACACCATTGGGATATCGCCTGCGCCAACGATATGTTAACCCCACGCCTCGGATTTTAAGGGCTTTTACCGTGAGGACTTGCTTTTCGCTCAATCGCCCAAGATAAACATATCTTCTATCACGATTTCGAATCAGCTTTCTGTATAAGGCATCAGCCGAGCCGCCTATTACACTAACGACCTTGCTGGCGACTTCTTTAAAATGCTCCTGCCCTATCATCAATGGATCGACAAAAAGTCCGGGCATTCGGGTTGAACCAGCCATTAGTATCAAACTCGAGCGGGTCCTGGCAAAAATGTTTCCAGGCCTGGCAGGGATAATTATCCTGCGCTCACTTTGCTTTCGTGCGATTCGGGCGTATTCTGCTCCCTTACAAACCTGAAGATGAATTACCCTACCAAACAGTGCGATTAACCCCATCAACAGCAGAATGAAGAGAAAACAAACAGTCGTTCTCTTTACCGGAGCATTATTTGCTCTCCGACTCGGATCGTTCATACTGCATCAATCCCTTCGGACAATCTGGTTATCATCATCCACATCTACACCGGGCGTTTGTAATCTCAAAGCCATTTTGCGATTGGCATCTTCCATTCTGGTAGGCGAAAGTGCCTCCTGGAGATGAACCTGGCGATCCCAGAGCTGTTGCCGTAGCCGATATCTGTAAAGTTCCAGTCTAAATGTCTGGGCACGAAGGGAACTCTGCTTGGCTCGTAATTTAACCATCGCTACTGCAATTATCGTAAGTACGAAAATTATCCACGCTATTCGCATCATATCTCTCCCTATATTGATAAGGGTTATTGTGGGATTACCAATTTCATTCCGACAGTAATCCTATCAGGGTCTTTTATACAATCCCGATTGACTTCTAATAACTTTTTCACTGCTGACCTACTACCGTCGCCCATCGTCCTTCGGGCAATGCTGGTGAGGTTATCGCCAGCCCGGACGATGTATGTTCTTTCGGCTCTAAAGTGCCTTTGGAGTTGATCAAGCGTCATCTCTGTGTAATGCTTACGTGGAACATTCTGCTGGGCAACTGATTGTTTCGACTGCTTTAGCGGTGGGATTATTAACGTAATTCCAACGGGGACTATTGAAGGATCGGATAGCCTATCTCTATTGGCCTGGAATATTCGTAAATACTCTTTCTTACCACCCCGACCGTAAACCTTTTTAGCGATGCCGATTAGCGTATCGCCGGGCTTGACGCGATAGATCCTCGTTGGCTCAAGCAGCGGTGACGTCGGCGGTGAAGATTTGCTATCCTTCTGAATGTTATTTGTTGCACTTAGACTCACTCGCACCTTGGGCGGCTGTTTCATGGCTGTGGGTTGAAGAAGTCCGCCTTCCTTATTATTCATCACGCTCGAAGCCGTTGAACCAACCTTCGCTGGAATAGCGGTTTTGGCTCTGCCGCTCGGCGCAGGAATTACTTTCGGTGCAAGTACGGGGCGATCATCATGCGACTTTGAACTTATCGTAGCAGTGTATAATTCATGAGAAGGCCTCGCCTGAAACTTCACTGATGGGGACGGCTTCTTATGCAGCCTATCCTGCCTGGAATCAGACGATTCGGGAGGGTTCAAACTCCGCTCCCCAATAACAATTCCAAAAAAGATGATAATTGCCAGACCGACCAGAAGTGATACACGCGTTTCTTGTCTCATAGATAAAACCTCCACCCATTGCAAATTGACATGCACAACTAATCATTTAATCATTTAATCCGCTCAACACAGCGAAGCCGGGCTGATCGACTTCGCGGATTTACTCTTATCTCGTCAGCCGACGGTCTTACGGGTTTCCTCGTAAGTAGCCGATGTGTCCCCCTACTGACCATTGAGGAGAAGGCACGCTTCACCAATCGATCCTCAAGAGAATGAAAACTGATAATTGCTGCTCGACCGCCCACGCTGAGCAAAGACGGCAAAACCTCCAGCAATTTTGATAAGTTTTCCAACTCCTTGTTTACTGCAATTCGCAACGCCTGGAATGTACGAGTAGCAGGATGAATTCGCCATCGTCGCCGAGGGGATTTTCGTGCAATTACTCTGGTAACTATCTCTGCTAATTGAGTTGTCCGCGTTATCGGAGCGGCTTTGCGGGCTCGAATGATAGCAGCGGCTATTTCCCTGCTGAAGCGCTCCTGACTATATGCGTAAATAAGATCGGCTAACTCCTTCTGGCTGAGCTTATTGACGATATCTGCTGCCGTCGGCCCGGAAGAACTCATCCGCATATCCAGAGGTCCGTCTACCTGGAAACTAAATCCCCGTGATGCATCTTGAAGCTGAGCGGAGGATACACCCAGATCAGCAAGCAGAACATCAGCCAATTTTACCCCAGCCTCATCCATCACTGTGCGAACCTCTGAGAAATTTGCCTGGAACAATCGCACGTCTTTAGCGAACTCCGCCAGCCGCTGTTTTGTTTTCAACAAGGCAGATTCATCAAGGTCAATCCCAATGAGCATTGCCATCCCTGCTGAAGCCTCAAGCAGCGCTCGAGCATGCCCACCGCATCCTACGGTACAATCGATAATTACTCGTTTACCGTCAGTGCTGTCCTGCCGATGAAGTGCAGGAACAAGTAGTTCAAGCACTTCGTCAAGTAAAACAGGAAGATGGCCGGCATCATCCATGACGCCGGCCCCTCACTGTACCGGGGCGTCCCCGGCCAGTATGGACTTCACCTGCTCGGAGAAGTCCACCTGGGCATAATCCTTTCCCAGCGACTGAACTCGCCTGAGACGCTGTTGAAGTACCAGCAGGTGCTGCCGAAGTTTTTCTTCTCGGCTCGGTCTTTCAGCGTCATCCTGCCGATAATTCCTCGACCGCCCACGTCGAGTTAGGCAGCGTGTGAGTTCGGCGAAAACCTCTTGAAAGCATCCTTGCTTTCCGATCGGCTCGCTTCTACGTCGCTGATTAACGATCATGCTGGACTCCTTTCACCAATCCGGGGACTCCTGGTAAACCCTGCAGACCAGGTCGCCACGGCAGACCTGGCTGCTACTTCCTCGCCGGTACATCGAACCATCCCTGTCGTACCGGCAACAACCCATTTTCACTTGTCATTTTTATCCCCTGATGCAGCCAATCTATCGCCTGCATCGAGAATCGCCTCGTCATACCGCTCCAGTACCTTGCTCATAAACTCATTCCATTCCTTAGTAGGCCAGATTTCGATGTGATCCCCCTTTCCTACCAGCGTTATGTGCGGATCGGTAATCCTTGCACGCATCATCGACTTTTCAGGCAGAACAATCCGCCCCTGTGGATCCGGCTTGACAACCCTTGCCATCGCAAAGAACATGTCATACTGCTGCGTTTGACGATTCGGCAATGGCGTCGCCCGAAGCATGCTCAGTAACTTCTGATAATACTTATCGGGATACAACCAAAGACGTCGCCCCGTTCCCAATACCAGATAAAAATTCCTTCCATCTTCCTTCGGATCAATCTGTTCACGTAAAGCTGCTGGTATTGCTAATCGGTGCTTGGCATCTATGACCTGATCAAACTCGCCTACGAATAACGCCATTACAATTTCCTCTTCATCTCTTTCACCACTGGACGGGATTTGTAGGGAAAGTATACCATAAAAAGGGAAATCTAAAGAAAAATTTTTTCACCCCCACTTTCGTCAAAATACCTAATTTAATGCTACATTGCACTATAAGTTCTAATCTTTCCTGCTCGTGAACTCAATATGTAGTAATAAAAATTTTTTTATTTTCGATAAAATTTTCCTTGATGCCCCATTCGATAACGAAGGTTTTGCAGACAAGAACCAATGTTTCGCAACAGGCGGTTTATTTTGCACGCAATATCTCATCATATAGTCGCTCATGGGCAACAATACTCATATCGATAGAAAATTTTTCCTGCACCCATTGCCGTGCTGCTGAACCAAGCGAAACCCTCATTGCTTCATCACCTATAAGTTTCTCAATAGCCAAAATCAATGCTTCAACATCTTCTGACTCGATTAGCAAACCTGTCTTACCGTCGAGAATCAATTCGGTTAGTCCAGGCACTCTGGTAGCAATAACAGGCAAACCTGTTGCCATCGCCTCAGCCGCTGATAGCCCGAAACCTTCCCATCGGCTCGGTAAGACGAATATATCCGATGCATTCAGCAGTGCCGGTACCTCATCAGTAAATCCAAGCCAGGTAGCCCATTGGGCGTTATTCCCCTCACGGAGAAACCGTTCAACAGCACGGGCTTCAGGACCATCACCTGCAATTGCAACCTTGATATTACCATGCCGTTTTCGCACTATTTCAACGGCCTTGAGGAACATCTGCGGATTTTTCTGATAATCCAAACGACCAACGAAACTGATAAGCAATTCATCCTTCTCAATCTGCAATCTTTCACGAAACCGCTCCCTGCTTTGTGAATCAGGTCGGTATTGATTAGTGTCGATACCGTTGTAAATCACCTGGTACATATTGGATGGTAGATGCGTTCGTGAGGCATGGTGGTCTCGAACTGCCTTAGAGACACAGATGATACGTTCGCACCACTTCGAGGCAATTCTCGCCCAGGCGTATTGCCAGGGTCTAAATCGTCGCTCTGCAACGTGGACGGTATGAACAAGATGCGGCACGCCAGCTAACCTGGCTGCTATGCGACCAACAAGATCGGCATGAAACAAATGTGTATGGAGCAGATGAACTTCTCTATCACGAAGAAACTTCACAAGTCTAAATAATGCAGGTAAGTCAAAACGATTTCGAAGATTAAGCACCATCACATCAATACTCTTACCCTCAAGCCATCCTGCTACCGCTCCGGCTCGCAAGGCAGCTACATGAATGTCAAATCGCCTTTTATCAAGACGGAGTGCCAATTCGTAAACGCACCGCTCTGCCCCAGCAGGTTGAAGTTCCGTAATGAAATGACAGATACTAAATCGCTTCATGATGACAATGTACCATCATTTTCTTTTCCTTCAAGCAATGCTCCCTTGAAACAAAACCGATATACAATCTTGAAACGATTGGGGACGGTAAGTACACTTTCAGGACTATGAATAGACAGACAGATATAAAGAAGGTAATGATATTAGCCCGTGGTCTGGGCACCCGTATGCAAAAGCAGGTCGAGGGTATCAAACTTGACCCTGCTACGTCGAAATTAGCCAATCACGGGCTGAAAGGATTAATCCTGGTCGGCAGGCCGTTTCTTGATCATCTACTTCAATCACTACTCGATGCAGGCATCACGGATATTTGCCTCATAGTGGCACCGGGAAACTCCCCTATCCGAAACTACTATGAAGCAGTTGCAGAGCAAAATAAGGACAATTTTAAAATTACCTTTGCCGTCCAGACCGACCCCCTTGGAACTGCCGATGCCGTCTATGCCGGACGCCACTGGGCTGGGAGCGATTCCTTCATCGTACTGAACTCCGACAATTACTATACCCCATCAGCACTTCGTCAACTTATCCAGGCACCTGCACCGGCGATGGTTGCATTCGACCGCGATGCGCTAATCGCTAAGAGCAACATCCCCAAAGAACGCATTAGCAAATTTGCGGTAATTGACCTTGATCAAACTGGTTGCGTGAAGCGCATTGTGGAAAAACCAGAAAATCCTGACGAATATGCTCATGACGGGAAACTATACGTCTCGATGAACTGCTTCCTACTTACGCAGGAGATTTTCAAAGCCTGCGAGTCGATTGAACCACACCCAATTCGGAAGGAATACGAATTACCTACTGCTATTCAGTACAGTATCGATCAGATGGGGCTATCATACAAAGCAGTGAAATGTGACGAACCCGTGCTGGACCTTACCGGTCGAACGGATATTGAGAGGGTTAGAGAATACCTATCGGATCATAGGGTAACCTTTGCTGCGCCTGACACGTCAGTGGTTTTGAATAAAATCGACGAAGAACAAACGGGGTAAAAAGAGATGATTCCTCTCAACGAGATGCTTACGAGAGATGACCCACTGCTGCAGCAAGCATCCGAGTTATTAATCAAGACCTTTGAAATAAATCCGAATTCCCCCGCTGTTGCGGTTTATGTGCCGGGCAGAGTTGAGTTCCTCGGCAAGCACACCGATTATGCCGGTGGGCGGAGTCTGCTTATGACGGTTCAGAAAGGTTTTAGAATGGTCGCCCACCCACGTCAGGATGATATTCTGCGAATTGTCACTGGCAGCAAGGATAAACCAGAGATTCAACAATTCCCATACGGGCAGATTCCACCACACCCACCGGGACATTGGGTCAACTATACTGCCACGTTGGCACGGCGAGTGGATGCCAATTTCGGCAGCTGCCCCGAACTAGCAGAGGAAGGCAAAACCGGGCATCTTCGCGGGGCTGACATTGCTTTTGTTTCGGATTTACCAATTGCTGCTGGGATGAGTTCTTCCAGCGCCCTCGTCGTAGCCACATTCTTATGCATTTCACAAATAAATCATCTCGATCAAACCGAGGCATATCAGCGGGAAATACACTCGAACATCGACCTGGCTGCTTATCTTGGCTGTGTAGAGATGGGCTTGAGTTTCGGCTCACTTGCCGGCCAGCAAGGCGTTGGGACATTCGGCGGCAGTGAAGATCACACTGCCATGCTTTGCTGTAAGCCCGAGACGCTTTCGCAATTTTCATTCGCTCCATCAGTTTTCGAGCGAGAAATTCCCTTCCCGTCGAACATGGAGTTGATCATTGCCTGCTCAGGCATCCAGGCTGTCAAGACCGGCTCAGCCAAGGAGAAGTATAATCGTGCATCAATACGCGCCCGAAAGGCTGCTGAGGCGTATAACCGTGCAACCGGCGATAATTGCAGACATCTGCGCGATGTAGCAGTAAGGGTTGGACTTACAGGCTTGGATAAGGCGCTTCAAGCCATCAGACATTTAACCGCTCCTGAGGTTGAGCAGTAGGACACAGCTGGATGGAATTAACACGAC
>JAGHBS010000263.1 GCA_021160865.1 Planctomycetota bacterium
GCTTCTTCACGGTGAGCCTGGTTGTGGAAAGACCCTTTTAGCAAAGGCGATTGCAGGTGAGGCCGATGTTCCATTCTTTTCTATTTCGGGGTCGGATTTTGTGGAGATGTTCGTTGGTGTAGGTGCCTCGCGTGTGCGCGACCTGTTCCGTCAGGCAAAGGAAGCCGCTCCATGTATCATCTTCCTTGACGAGATAGACGCCGTCGGCAGACGACGAGGGGCTGCCGGTTTTAATGGCGGACACGATGAGCGTGAACAAACGCTGAATGCAATTCTTGTCGAGATGGACGGGTTTGATACCAGCGATCAGGTTATTGTAATCGCAGCTACTAATCGTATGGATATTCTCGATCCAGCCCTGACTCGTCCTGGCAGGTTCGATAGACAGATTCACGTCCCATTGCCCGATATAAAGGGCAGATTGGAAATCCTCAAGATATATGCTGCCAAGGTAAAGTGTTGTCCGGATGTTAATCTGGAGATACTCGCTCGTGGTACGCCGATGTTTAGCGGGGCGGATTTGGCAGCACTGATTAACGAAGCCGCTATTGCTGCTACTATGAATAATAAGGAGTGCATTGAACAATCTGATTTGGAAGAGGCGCGCGACAAGGTTCGCTGGGGTAGGGCAAGGAAAAGCAGAGCAATTGATACGCGAGAGAAGGAGATGACAGCCTATCATGAAGCTGGTCATGCCCTCGTCCAGTTTCTCTTACCAGAGGCTGACCCGCTCCACAAAGTTTCGATTATTCCTCGTGGGCATATGGGTGGTGGTACGTTTGCACTACCGGAAAGAGATCGATACCTCTACACTCGCCGATGGTGCGAAGCGTTCATCCGCGTCGCAGTTGCGGGAAGAATCGCTGAGGAGATATTCTGTGGTGATATTGATAGTGGAGCCGCTGCTGATATTGCCCAGGCAACTGATCTTGCAAGAAGGATGGTTATGGATTGGGGAATGAGCGAGAAACTCGGCTTCGTTCGCTACACCCCTAATCCCCAGCAAGGTCCGTTCGTTGAATTGGGCGGAAAGGAGTATTCTGAAAAGACCGCTGAAATGATTGACGAAGAAATAAAGCGGATAATGGATGCTGCTGATGCTGATGCCCGTAAGATACTAATGGACAATCAAGATAAAGTAAGGCGACTTGCCGAAGCATTGCTGGTGCACGAAACGCTTTCAGCCGAACAGGTGAAGCAAATTATTGAAGGTGAAGAGATTTCCAAGCCTTCGATGGACGAATTACTCCAGAAAGAGGCTCAGCGTACCGTTGAAACAGGAACAGCATCGTCGGAGTCGTCAACGCAGGTTTCCGCAGATCAATCTCCAGAGCAGGGAACGGTTCCCTCGTCGGGATAATTTTGCCTCCTTGATACCCTCTTTTATGTTATTCCCTCGCCGAGAGCAAGATAAAGGAGATTGCTATCGTTAGAACGCAGGATATGAGTCAGCCACGTGGAAAAGCAGAGACACTTTTGTAATAAGTCGTTGTTATCCTGAAAGGAGAATCTATAATCAATACTTTGAAATGTTAGCCACGCTGGATGAAATTTTACAATCGCATCGAACGCATAAGCCTATTGTAATGGGGGTCTTGAATATCACGCCCGATAGTTTTTCTGACGGAGGTGAATATCTCAACCCCGACGATGCCATCGCAGCTGCTGATAAGATGATTCGCGATGGTGCGGATATTATAGATATTGGTGCAGAATCCACTCGTCCGGGTTCGGATAGGGTCTCGGCAGATGAGCAAATTCGTCGGCTCGAGCCGGTCTTACCGAAGGTTTGTTCGCTTGGAAGAGTTGTCAGCATTGATACGACATTAGCGGAGGTCGCTCGATTCGCCCTCGATGCAGGAGCAAGCATTATCAACGATGTTTCAGCCGGCAGGGATGATGCGGAAATGTTCAATCTTGCTGCTAAGCGAGAAGTGCCAATTATTTTGATGCATATGCTTGGTGAGCCTAAGACGATGCAAGAAAATCCGCATTATGACGACGTGGTAGGTGAGGTTCGTCAGTTTCTCTCCGATCGCATCACCGCTGCTGTCGAAGCAGGGATTGAACGAAGCAAAATAATCATTGATCCAGGGATTGGGTTTGGAAAATTGCTTAATCATAATTTAGCCCTATTGAGAAATATCAATTCATTGCTGGAGTTGGACGTTCCGGTACTTATCGGTCCGAGCAGGAAGCGATTTATCGCAGAGATTTCGCAGAATTTATTAAATATTAGACCCGTGGAGAAGGATCGGCTTGGCGGGACTATCGCAGCAGTGCTGGCAGGATACCGCCAGGGTGCAACGATCTTTCGCGTTCATGATGTTGCACCAGTTATTCAAGCCCTTGCTACAGCCAGGGCAATTGAAAAGGGTTTGATATAAAGTGATATTGTAGTATTTCCTCGTTGATTGGCTTACAATTTAGATATGGTCGATTTGATTAATGCAATTCGTAATTACCTTTATCGTGTTGTTCATTACGATCCTGTTGTGGTACTCGTTGAGATGGTGCTCATCGGACTGGTTGTCTGGTGGGTGGTATCGTTTCTTCGAGGTACACGTGGGGAGAGTTTGATTAAAGGATTAGCCGTCATTCTCGCAACAGTTTATTTGTGCATAATGTTGCTTCCCAAGGATCGGGGATGGGATAGGATTGAGTTTTTGTATGGTAAGTTCCTTCTCTTCACGTTTATTGCAGTTGTGGTGGCATTTCAGCCTGAGTTGCGAAGGGCATTAGGATATATCGGAAGGGCAAGGATATTCGGCGCCCCCTGGCGGTACGAGCAGGAAGAGATAGATGCGCTGGTCGAATCAGCAGGTTATTTATCACGTAATAAGATGGGGGCAATAATTGCAATTGAACGCAAGGTTGGATTGGGTGCATTGATGGAATCGGGGGTAATCCTCGATGCTGAGCTATCAGCACCGTTGTTGAATACGATTTTCTATCCCGGCACGCCGTTGCATGATATGGGTGTGATTATCCAGCACGGTAGGATAGCAGCAGCAGGATGTCAATTCCCCTTGGCTGAAAGCGAGGACGTCGATGCTTCACTGGGCAGTCGGCATCGGGCAGCACTGGGATTGGCTCAGGAGACCGATGCGGTGATTATCGTCGTCAGTGAAGAGACTGGCAGGATATCGATTGCAACCGAAGGTCAGCTACACGTCGGTCTTGGCGTCGATGGCTTACGTCAGATGCTTTGCACGATGTTGATGCCGCCAAAACGTAGATGGCTATCTCGACGAGGTTCGGATTATGAATCTTCCCAGCGAGGAGATCGAAGCAAACAAGAAACGTCATAATGTCTTCCAATGTGTGCGGTGATGACCAATGTGCGTCGAGCGTACCGAAGAGAACCGCCCGCTAAACGATTTAGCAAGCAATGGTTCAAACAGACATTTCATACCTTTCTTTGGGTAGCTATCATCACCATACTTATATGGGTTTACGCAGATATACAATTTACAGACCAGAAGGAAATATCCGCACGGCTCAGGCTGCGAGTCGATGTGAATGAGGGTATGGTTCTATTGAGCAAGAAGGAAATTCCTGTCACCTTTCGGGTCAAGGGAAATAGGCATTATGTAAATCGATTTCGTGATCTTTTAGACAAGAAAGGTTCATTGCTTGAGTATGACGTTGCCCGTGCCAAGAGATTCATCCCGGGAATATATTTTGATCGTACCAGCGAGATCCTCTCATCGCTACCGGAGTTCCGCAACAGCGGGCTTGAGATTGTATCGGTTAGGCCTGCCAGGGTGAAAATTCACTTAGATAAGTTAGCAATAATCAAAGATATTCCCGTACGATTTGATTATGTCGGAGCCGAGCTGGATGGTAAAGCCATCATGAAACCCGATAGGGTCGCGCTGTATCTTCCAGCAAGTTCTCGCAAACGGATTAATCCATCGAAGATTACGTTGATAACCCGGCGTATTGATTTGAGCGATACTCCTGCAGGGGTAGAAAACACAATTAAAGATGTGGAAATCCTGCCACCGGCGGGTATCGAGCAAGCGTTCATAAAGCCACCAACGGTTTCGGTTACCTTCAAGGTACGTCAACAGACTGGTCAGAAGACCTTCCTCGTACAGGTAAAGTACCTTGCTCCACCGTCCTGGTTGACTGATGGCACCTGGCAGAAATATAAACTTGAGGTCAAACCTACTGAAACATGGAGGCGGGAAATAGTTGTTTCGGGCAATAGAGTTGATCTGGAAAAACTCACGCCCGAAAAGATAAATGCTTACATCGTCTTGACCGACGAAGATAAGAAGCGGGACTGGTGGCCTGGGAAGATTCACGTTGAGTTCCCCAAGGATTTAAACGTTCGATTGGCAAAGCCTGTTCCAGACCTCTTGTATCGATTAATCAAACGTCCCGGGACAACGGGCCAGACGGGTGGTTAGACTGATACATCTGTTGTTCGGATCGGTTTGATTCACGTGAGGCAGGTAAAGAAATGGAAGATTTACAAGCATATGTCAGGCAGATTGCCGGAGATGCTCGTCGAGCCGCTTCGAAGTTAGCGATTGCCTCGGGGGCAAGACGCGATGCTGCTTTGTTATACGCTGCTGATGCGATTCGCTCCGATGCCGAAGCAATCGCTGCTGCCAATCAAACTGATGTCCTGGCTGCTAAAGATGCCGGTCTATCGGCTGCTATGATTGATCGGCTAACGCTGACGAATAAACGAATCGAGGCGATGGCGACGGCATTGGAATCGATTGCTCGTCAGCCCGACCCGGTGGGAAAGAGCATCGCTGCTTATAATCGTCCCAATGGCTTACGAGTGGAGAAGAGGCGAGTTCCTCTCGGCGTGGTGGCGATTATTTATGAATCCCGCCCGAACGTCACTGCCGATGCTGCTGGTCTATGCATAAAAAGCGGAAATGCTGTCATCCTCCGAGGCGGAAAGGAAGCCTTGCAATCCAATCTCGCCATCGCAAGATGCCTCAGCAAAGGACTCTCGCAAGCCGACCTGCCTGATAATGTGATAACCATGATTGACCGTACCGAGCATGAAATCGTCCCTGCATTAGCCCAGGCAGAGGGATTGATAGACCTGATTATCCCCCGTGGCGGTGAGTCTCTTATCCGAGCGGTCGTCCAGGCTGCTACCATCCCTGTTATCAAGCATTATGCAGGTAATTGTCATATCTACGTTCACGCCGATGCTGACCTTACCAAAGCAGAGCGGATTATCCTCAATGCCAAGTGTCAGCGTCCGGGCGTCTGTAATGCGGTCGAAACCTTGCTTATCGATGCTGCTATTGCCGAAGAATTCTTACCCGTTATTGCTAAAAGACTCATTGATGCAGGCGTGGAGCTCCGAGGCTGTGAAAAATCCTGCAAAATCGTCCCTGAAATGAAGCCCGCCAGCCAGCAAGACTGGTTCACCGAGTATCTGGCATTGATTTTGGCGGTGAAGGTTGTCAATTCCCTCGATGAAGCCATTGAGCATATTAACAC
>JAGHBS010000042.1 GCA_021160865.1 Planctomycetota bacterium
CCCGCAACGGTGAATTCAAAGGGTTCAATCTTTTTAGCCACCTGCTTGGCAGCCTCGCAGACATCGTTGATTTGCTCGTCGCGTACATCACCTAAGAACTTCATTGTCAGGTGGATGTTTTCTCCTGCTACCCATCGCACCCTTGCCTCGCTGGCTGATAATGCTTGTTGAACCTCCACGAGTTGCCGGGTAATCTCCTTATCTATCGGAATTGCTACAAAAGTACGGATGGACATAAGTAACGCTCCGAAAATGGATTATATTTGCAAAATTTGTTCAAAACGCTTCATTCTCTCATCGATTTGTTCTCGTGTGATTTGGCGTAATCGGTTGAGCGAGAAATCTTCAAGTGTGAAACTAGCTGTTACGGTACCATAAGCAGCCGCCTTTTTGAGATTATCTGTATCGAGATTTTCAGTTTGGGCAAGGTAGCCCATCATTGCACCGGCAAAACTATCACCTGCACCTGTCGGGTCGATAATATCAACTGCTGGCCAGGCAGGGATGGGGAAAACCTCATCGTCAACGAATAGTAAACTACCATGTTCTCCCTTCTTGATAATTACGAACCGCTGAACGTGCTGGGCGATTTGCTTTCCTGCAAAGACGAGATTGCTTTCTTCCGTTAGCAGCCTGGCTTCAGCATCATTTAGCACCAGTCCATCAAGCCGTTCCAGCAACGTCATTAATTTCTCACGCTGGGTGCTTGTCCATAGGTCCATCGTATCGGCTACGATAAGTTTGCTTGAATGCGGAGCGGCCGTGGAGGAATTAAGCTGAGATAACAACCCCAGTTGCAGTTCCGGGTGAGTATTAGCAAGGAAGACGAACTGACTATCGCGGAACTTCTCCGGTATGTTCGGGCCAGATTCAGCAAGGACATTCAGGTCAACAGCGATGGTATCTCGTTGATTAAGATCATCGTGATATTTGCCGTGCCAGCGGAAGGTCTTTGCACCTTTTCTTACCTCTATTCCGCTGGTATCGATATTGGGATTTTCCTTCAGGATATAAAGGAACTCATCGGGGCAATCCTCGCCAACAACACCAACCAATCGAACGGGTGTGAAAAAACTGGCTGCAAACGCAAAGTACACCCCCGAGCCACCCATTACGTTCTCTACCTTTCCAGCAGGGGTCTCAACCGTATCAATTCCCAGACTTCCTGTTACGAGCAACGACATCTTTTTGGTCCCTGACTTTGTTTTTGTTGTGATTTTCTCGGTGGTCCCATCTTACCGCGAGTGCATCTTCAGGCATCTTTCGATTCGTGCAAGCGTCTTTTCCTTCCCCAGGATCATTAATGTATCGTAGATGGCAGGACTTACGGTCTTGCCCGTCACTGCTACACGTATCGGCTGGGCGATTTTGCCCATACCGACGGATTTTTCCTCGCACATCCCTTCTATCAATCTTTGCAATTCCTGCTGATTCCATTCGCACTGTGCTAATTTTTCTCGCAACTCTGCCAGGATTGAAAAACCGGCACCATCATTAGCAGCCAGTACCTTCTTGACGGCCTTTTGGTCATATTCAAACTCATCGTCTTTCATAAACAGGACAGCACATTTATTGACGATGTCTGTGAACGTGCGGAATCCCTTGTTTATCCTCAATAAGTACTTGAGCAATTCATCATCGTCAGCCGGAATGGGCGTGTCATTGAGCGAGAGGAAATCCTTAAAGGCTTCGAGCAGTCTGTCTTCGGGAGCTTCAGCGATGGCAGCAGTGTTGAAGGCAAGTAGTTTATCGGAATCGAATTTCGCATTTGCCTTGTTGATTCGTTCGATGCTGAAATACTCGATTAATTCATCAAGGGTGAATTTTTCCTTATCCCCGCCTGGCGTCCAGCCAAGTAGTGCGATAAAATTAATCAGTGCTTCAGGTAAATATCCTGCGGTGCGGAAGGCGTGGACTTCAACAGCACCGGTACGCTTGGAGAGTTTTTTACCCGACATATCCATTATTAAAGGAAGGTGCGCATATCGAGGTTCGGGAAATCCTAACGCTTCTCTTAGCTGAACGTGCCGCCAGGTCTGCGAGAGGAACTCCTGCCCGCGCATGATGAAATTCACACCCATCAGGCCGTCGTCAACCACATTTGCCAGGTGATACGTCGGCCAGCCATCATCTTTTAGAATGATGAAATCGTCCTGTACATTGCTCGATACGGTAACTTCACCGAAGACTTCGTCATGGATGGTTACATCTCGCTGGGGCGTTTTGAATCGGACGACCACGGGCTTACCTTCAGCACGGGCTTTTTTTACATCTTCAGGTGTTGGGAATTCGCTCGGGCGGGGGTAGCGGAAGTCCCGTTTCTCTGCCCGGGCACGGGCTCGCATCTGTTCAAGTTCCTCAGGCGTATCGAAGGCATAATATGCAAGACCATCTTGAATGAGCCGATTGACATACTCGCGATATATTTCGAGTCGTTCAGACTGTCTGTACGGCCCGTTAGGCCCGCCGACTTCAATACCTTCGTCCCATTGGATTCCGAGCCAGCGGAGATCGTCAATTATCTTGCCGACGGCTGATTCGTCATGGCGAGTGCGATCGGTATCTTCTATCCTCAGTAAGAATATCCCCCTCATCTTCCTTGCTAATAGAAAATTAAATAAAGCCGTTCTGGCACCACCAATGTGAAGCCAACCCGTCGGGGACGGTGCAAAGCGTGTCTTGATTTTGTCCATAAAATCAAACCTATTGCAGAGCTGGTTTTTTTTCAACATTTCTTCACCAATATCGTAAAATCGTTTGATTAAATGAGAGGCAAAGAGGAAATGGAAAAATCATCGGATAATTCATCTAAACAGAGAGATTTTATTCGTCAGATAGTAGCAAAGGATGTCGAAGAAGGTAGATGGGGCGGGAAGGTTATTACTCGATTTCCTCCTGAGCCCAATGGTTATCTCCATATCGGTCATGCAAAGGCAATATGTCTCGATTTTGGAATAGCGCAGGAGTTCGGTGGCAGGTGCCATCTGCGGTTTGACGATACCAATCCCACAGCAGAGGAAGAAAAGTATGTTCAGGCGATTATGGAAGATGTCCGCTGGCTCGGGTTCGACTGGGGCGAGCATCTTTACTTTGCCTCGGACTATTTTGAGAAGATGTACGACTATGCTGTTGAACTCATCAAGCAGGGTAAGGCATATGTTGACGATTTATCGGCTGAGGAGATTCGTCAATATCGAGGCACGCTAACCTCACCAGGCAAGCC
>JAGHBS010000232.1 GCA_021160865.1 Planctomycetota bacterium
GCTTGAGCGATTCGATAGTAAATTGAGGTGGCGATTGGCTAACGACGCCCGAAACCTCGATAATTTCGCTTTTTTGTCCCTTACCGTTAGACTTCTCACTCCGTCGCACCTCCAGAACCTCCATGCCCAACGCCCTGGCAGCAGTCAGGGCTGATTCGACATCACGGGGCTTGAATTTTTCATCGTTCCATTTGAGCAGGTCAGCCTCGAAGCATCCGTGTTCAGCCAGGAATTGTAATATCTCCTTCCGAGATGGCTTTTCGGTGAGGTCATAGGATTTGATAAAATCTTGCCATTGTTTCTGCAGGGTTTTGACGGATTGGATATCGGGCGTGAATATTGCTCGTATCCGCCAGTATTCTTCAGGGGTAAAGGCACGGATTTCCCGCTCTCGCTCGACGATTAACCTAACTGCTACCGATTGAACCCTGCCAGCAGATAGACCCCGAGCGACCTTCCGCCACAATAGCGGAGAGATTTCATATCCCACCAATCTATCGAGTATTCGCCTTGCTTGCTGGGCATCGACCTTATTCATATCGATTCCGCGTGGGTTGGCAAAGGCACGCTCGATAGCAGGTTTGGTAATCTCGTTGAAGACCACTCGTCTGAGCCGTTCAGGCGGGATTTTCAATGCCTCTGCCAGATGCCAGGCGATTGCTTCTCCCTCACGATCCAGATCGGTCGCAAGATACACCTCCGGAGCCTTGCGAACGTACTTTTTCAATTCAGCCAGTATCTTCTTTCGCCCATTTATCAGTTCATATGTGGGTTTGAATCCATTTTCCGGATCGACGCCGAGTCCCTTGCGAGGCAAATCCCGTACATGCCCCATCGATGCCTTTACGAGGAAATCTTTACCGAGATAGCGATTTATCGTTCGCGCTTTGGCAGGTGATTCTACGATGACGAGTTTCTTACCCTCGCCGCTCTTGGTAGAACTCTCCCCCGACGTCTTCTTTGCCCGCGTGGAGTTGCCATTCTGCTTTGCAGGCGAAGAATCACCAGCGCTGTCATTCGAGGCAGATGCTTCTTGTCGTGCAGACCTTATCATTGCTACCGTCTGAAAAGCATTTTTCGGCTTATCTGTACTTATCTGTAATAAAATATAAGATAAAAACGGGAATAATCTTTCGTCCAGTCAGCAAGCCTGTCAAGAAAATACTCCTTAACTTATTATTCGCCCCTTATAGTTCGAGAAACCAGAGATGAGGATTTTATACATCGCCGTTGCGTTCCATCGCATTATCTTCATAGGGAGCTAACAGGCGCCGATAACACTCCATCTGACAACACGTCAGCACCCCGCCGATGAAATCTTGCGCACGAAAGTATCGCATCCCCTTTGCCTGCAAGTACCGCTTGATAATGGAAAAGATGATGTAATTGAGATGCCCCTTGGCAGCGTTTTCATCCAGAGCTGTCAATCTATCAACAATTGCTTGAATCGCATCTTCATACTGCAATCTTTCGTTCTGTGGAATATAAGGCATGGCTGAAATCTCCTCGGAATAAAACAAACGTTATACATAAGATTAAAAAATCTGAGCGGCTCTCAGGTTGATTTTCTTTATCCGCTGTTTGAAATTTCGATGAGTTTTTCAAGCGATTTTGCAGCTGAACCGTTGTCGATGGCGTCAGCAGCGGCGGTGATGCCGTCGGCGATGGTATCAACCTTACCTGCGACCACCAATGCAGCAGCGGCATTTAGAACGATGATATCACGATCTGCCCCTGCCTTACCTTCTAAAACTGCCCGTATCCGCTGGGCTGATTCTTCGGCAGATTTGACCTCTAAGTCTTTCAAGGATGCCCGCTTGATGCCGAAATCTTCGGGCTTTATCGTCGCCGAGGTAATCTGACCGCCCTTCAATTCTGCAAGATGCGTCGGCGAGGTGATGGAAATCTCATCAAGCCCATCATCGGCATGGACTACTATCGCCCGTACCGCACCGAGGGCTTTTAGCACCTCCGCGATGGTCTCTATCAACGCTCCATCGAACACCCCCATAAGTTGCCTGCGGGCACCAGCAGGATTGGTCAACGGGCCTATTATGTTGAAGACGGTTCTTACGCCCAGCTCGTTCCGTACCGGGCCTGCAGATTTCATCGCAGGGTGATGCCTGACAGCAAAGCAGAACCCTATCCCCGCCTCGGATAGGCAGCGAGCAACAGTCCGCTCATCGGCTTCGATTTTCACCCCCAATGCCATTAAAACGTCAGCCGATCCACTGGCACGGGTATGTGTTCGATTACCATGCTTGGCAACGTATGCCCCTGCACCGGCAGCGACGATGGCAGCAGCGGTCGAGACGTTAAGCGTACTCAAGCCCGTCCCACCCGTGCCACAGGTGTCTATCACATCGCGTCCACCTGCATCTACCTTCACGGCTCTTTGCCTCATAGCAGCGGCTGCTCCGGTAATCTCGTCGACCGTTTCGCCCCTTTGCGCCATTGCTACCAGGATGCCTGCAATTTGCACCGGCGTCCACGCACCGTCCATAATCTGCCCGAAGGCAGCCTCTGCCTGCTGACGCGTCAAGCCTGCAGGGCTCATCGCCATTTGTAGATATTCACGATATTCGTTCATCGTTTCACCCAGCCCGAAATTTCCCGTTTTTTCAAACAATTCAGCCCGATTTGCCTCCTATTATATTGCCAAATGCCGATGATGAAATTATAGTCTTCTTTTTATTGGTATCGCAACGAATTACGCCCACACAAAGCCAGCGATGGAGAGTTTCCGCTTACTTGTAATTGCAGATTCGCATTACGCCTCGAGTCCTCAAGGCGTGATAAGCACTTCACCTGCCC
>JAGHBS010000179.1 GCA_021160865.1 Planctomycetota bacterium
GGTAGGAATTTTTGGATTTGATTCCGCCATTTTTGTTTCGCCAATCTGCTCCGATTAATATTAAGTAGTCTTTATGTCTGGTGAAGGCGACGTACATTTTGCGTATATCTTCTTCTTCCAACTCCTCCTTTTCTGCAATGTGTGCCAGTTTATGACTAATGGGTATATTTTCGTCTTGCTCAAACTGTTTTTGTAGCGAAAGTGTAATTCCCCAATCGTGGCGAGTCAGGATATTTTCATGTTGAAAACCTACCACTGTATTGATCTCAGGTACAATCACAATGGGAAATTCCAGCCCCTTTGCTTTGTGAATTGTCATAATACGGACGACATTGTCCTCTGCCCCTACGATATCTGCCTGTTCATATCGACTTTGATCGAGGATAAGTTCGCTATATTGGCGAACGAAGTCGGCAAGTGTTGCATTGCTCGTCTGATGCCAGGAACGGGCAACTGCAACGAGTTGTCTAATATTCCCGAGCCGGCGTTTCCCACCCGGTTGAATAAGCAGGACTGCAGGATAACCAGTATGAGTGAGAATTTCCTCGATAAGTGCGGCAGGACCAATTCCATCTTTTATATTATGAAGCCGTTGAAGTAAGCGATGAGCAAAGCAAAGTTGATCATATTCCGATGGACTTATCCGTTCGGTAAGGGCTTTATTTATTAGGTGTGGGAAGTATGGCGGTTTGAACAGAGATGCAATATGCAGCAGCACATTATCATTAAGCCCAAATACTTCGCTCCTGAGCAATCCAAATAATGCAACATCGTCATAGGGATTATCTATCACTCGTAATGCATTGAGCATATCGTATATTTCTTGCTGTTGGAAAAATCCTACTCCACCGACGACATAGTAAGGAATGTCTTTTTGTTGAAGTGCATATTCATAATGGGGCAATTTTGTCGCTCTTGCAAAGAGAATTGCAAAGTCGCTGAATTTTGCTGCTCTCCATTGTTGCATTTCATTATCAAAGACAATTTCTTCTTTTGCCTCTACGATTTCAGCAATTCTACTTGCCAATAGTTCTGCCTGTAGTTCAACAATGTCCTCGGCATTTGCATTATCAGGAGTATCAGCAAGTAGAATCTCAACACTTGGTTTTTGGGGTACCTCCTTCCTGGCTGATGTAATGTTTTCGTAGTTATCCATTAGCTTAGAAAAGAGATGATTAATAAAACTTACCCCTGCTCGATGCATACGGAATGTTGTACGAAGAGGCACTCGTTTAAGGTTAAATCGCCTGCAAGTTTCAAGAAACTTCTCTACTACCACACCACGGAAGTGATAGATACTTTGCTTAGTATCGCCAATAAGAATTATCGTATTTTGGGGCTTGGTACTTTCACTGGATATCAGCTGTGAGAGCATATCAAGTTGGTAGGGATCAACATCCTGGCATTCATCGATAAGTAATTGTTTTATTCTGTTCTGCAATAAAGAGCGAGTATCATCGTTATTTTGTAGTAATTCAGCGGTAAGCATAATTAGGTCGTCAAAGTCAACTAAGCCTCTAACGCGCTTTTGCTCTTTGTATATCTCATTGGCAAGACAAGTAAGTTTGATAAGACTTGAGAGAATTTGTGCAGATTTTACATCAATATCATTATCCGCAATTGGCTGAAAATATATTTTCAGTTCTCGAAGTTCCTTTGTAATTTCACCGAGAATAGATCTATAATAATTAACTTGTTCTTTTCCACCCCATGCAGCAGTTCTGCCTGCATTACCAGGCATTTGTAACGAATCAATGTCATTTACAGTTGCATTGTAAGGTTGGCTAAGTATTCGAGTTATAATTGCAATATTTTCGTTGCAACGTTGCCAGAGAAGGTCTGATATATCTTGACAGGGGGCATTCTGTATCTCCAGCAATTTTTTCTGAAAGTCTTTATCTTTTCTCAGAGATTCAATTTTGCTGTCGCGCATTTGCTCGCGGAGATTTTCCCACCGCATTAGAATCTTTTCAGGTATCGTGTAGTCTGCTTTATTCCAGAAATACCGTTTATCAAGCAGTTTTCTTATAATTCTAACAGCCCATCTCATATCGACTACGGTAAGGAGTTCAAGAGTATCATCTTGTTCAGCCTCGATTGATTGAAGTATTGCTTGTTCAGCAGCCTCGGTTATTAACTGGCTTTTAAGCAGTTCGTCGGCGCAAACTGTAAAGTCAGGATCGAGGCCTATTTCAATGGCATGCCTTTTCAGCAGGGTTGCGCAAAAACTGTGAATTGTTGAAATACTTGCAGCTGGTAATGAGGTTATCCATTCAGCGAATCGTCGTCGAGTTTGAATATCATCGGGCTTGGTCATTTTTAGCATTTCAAGGAGGAGCAATCTGACTCGGCGGATCATTTCATCGGCTGCTTTATCCGTGAATGTAAGGGCTATGAGATGTTCAAACGGATTTGTCTGCCCCTTGCCGTAATGCATAACGAGTTCGTTGAAGCGTCTTGCCAGAACCAGTGTTTTGCCGCAACCTGCCCCACTGGTCAGGACGGTATTTTCGCCGATTAATCCAACGGCAGCTTCATATTGTTCCTCAGTAAGTTTAGGTAGATTGCTCATCTTTCTTCTTCCATTTAGCACGGCGGGCAGAATACTGGCAAATTTGACGGTATGGACACCACTGCGGGCAATGTTCATCGGCAGGTAGTATGCGGAAATTTCCTTTGCGCATTTCCATTATGTACTTGCCGATTATGCTCATTATATTGCTGAGTATCTTCTTTCCATCTGTTTCTTCCTTTCCTTTTTTATTGTGCGGATATGGTGCAAGTTCTGGATAGACTATAAATGGTCGTGTTTCATCTTTACGCAAACTATGATAAACGCCTCCGGCGCATGGAGAGTGAAATATTGCCTCAAGGGCGGCAATGTAAAGTGGTAGTTGTAAGTCACGGGCTTCAATTATATCTTTCTTGGAGGAGAGATTGCCCGTTTTATAATCTATCGCCAGTAAAGATGTTCTTCCATCAGCAGTGGTTATTTTATCAATACGGTCTATTCTGCCTGCTAAAAGAATGGTGAGGCTATCGTCCTGATTAATTGGTGCAGTGATCTTGACTGGGTCAGATTGACTTTTCTCATCAACATATCCAGCCCGTTTGCCCGAGCCAAAGGCTAATTCAAAGTACAATGAGCCGATGGAGGATGTATCCTGTTGTTGCTGGGCGAGGGATTTTTGCGTTAGTAAATAATGTTCCAGTAAGTTTTTCCAATATTCCGTTTGTGATTTCCACAATTGTGAGTGTGTTAGATTAAATGCGAGGCGATTTCTTTCGATTTCAACTGCTTTTGCAAGTTCGCTACGGATGACGTCGTCATCGATTTTATCAAGACGGAGGGGTTTGCCGAATTGCTTTACCAACGATTCCATAACCTCCCGAAGCACCTCGTGGCAGAATATTCCCCGCAGTTCCGGCTCCAGCAGCACCTCCGGCTCGCTCACAGCAGTAAGATGAAGGAGATACTTTGCGAAGAATGCCCAGGGGCAATTGGCATAGCTATTCAATTCGCTGGCAGAGAATATCCAGTTATCAGGGATTTTTTCTGCGATACTTTTTCTAAGTTGAGCGTCGTCCAATTGTCCATCGAAGGCGTTCATGTCAGGGACATTCCATCTATTGTGCCATGCTGCAAGGCCGAAGCACGCTCGCTTGAGTGTTTCAGGGCGATTCTCGCAGGTCCATCGAAGTAATTGTTTCGACTTGTCAATATCCGCCTCTGTGAAGAGAGAATCCATCGTGGCTATGAACAATGTATCAGCCGTGGTAATCTGGTCTAATGGTGGAATAAGCTGACTTGGTGAAATTCGTCGTTTGTTTATCTTTAGACCTTCCCGTCTGGCTGCTAATTCGAGGTCGTCGATAAATATGCTTGGAGCAGATATACCCTGTCCAGACCTTTCCGATGAAACACAGCTTACGGTAAGTTTCTTATCAGCCCGTGTGGCTGCTAAGTAGAACAATAGCATTTCCCGCCCCAGCAGGTCACGACGGCGGTCAAGTCTGATGCCTTTATCCGCCCAGTTAGTCCGGTCGGTCTCCGTGATCAAGCACCGCTCAGCTTGGAGTTGCGGAAAGACCTTTTCGTTAACGCCAAGTAGAAAAACATGGTCAAATCGAAGCGACCTTGCATCAAGAGCATCAAGGACCTCAACCATAGCGGCAGTGTGAGCAGGAGTGTACGTCGCTATTCTGCAGGCACGTTTTAGAATATCAGCAGGATTGTTCGACGGCGATGGCTTGAAGTGGGATAATTCATCCAGTAGTTTATCGAACGCCTCCAATGCCCGCAACTCGGACGAAAGGAGCATTTCGTCATCCTGGTTAAGAATCTTCTGGACGATGTTGAAATCATCAATTACCTGTCTGACCATTTCAATATACTTTTGCATATCGTTGTCGGCGGCGGAGAGTTTGCTGAGTTTGTTTATCATTGAATCAAGCAGATCGGCGGCTTTTTCGATTTCCTCAGGATTGGAAAGTATCGTGTTGAGGTTAAAATCTTCATACGCCTGTTCCGAAGCAATTTGGGCTTGTTGTTTCAGTGCAGTAAGTGCATTACGATATGTTTCTTTCCCACCAAGCACATTTGCCGCTCCAATAGCAAATTGGGCTGTCATTACAGTGGAGAAATCGAACTGTGGGGCAATTGATTCTGGTACAAAATAGCTGTTTTTCAATACTGCCAACATGTCGCGTGAGGCGTATTCATCGGGTAATGAGATTAGCCGGAGGATGTATCGAATGACGCCGCTTCTGTCGAGCGGGATGGCTCGTGACGCTACTGAGATGCCAGCAGCGGAAAATATCCGCTCTATTGGGTCGGTGTAGGTTTGAAGTTCCCGTGCAATAATTCCAATGGATTTTGTGCCATTTATTAGAGCATCCTTAACTGCCTGGGCTACTGTGCTGACTTCGGTCTCGATATCGGGAGCCTCAATGAATGTTATGGAAAATTCATTATCATGCTGCATTATTTGGGTATTTTGAATGCCATCTTCTTTATCTTTCGGCAATGATGAAAGGTCAAATAGCGTGCTGAAAGGTCCATTTCTCTCTGGTTTTGTGGTGATGATGCAAGTATCGCGGATTGTTTCTTCAATTCGTTTAAGTGTACGTTTTGTCCAGAACCATAGTCTTTCTCGATTATCGGTCGGGTCTAACGGTAGCGTTATGAGGGTCTTATCTACTTTCTCCGATAGGTATTTGAGCATCTCCAGCTGCGTGGGGGTGAAGTCAGTAAACCCATCGACTACAATGGCTGATATATTTTCATAACCACTTGACGCAGAGGGATTATCGGCAAGGATGTCCCGTGCCAGCCACATCTTTCCTTCGGTGTCGGCTACGTTATTTTGATGCAGATAAGATTGGTATCGCTGGTAAATCTTTAGTAAGTCGACATTGCGGGCAGATGATTTATCAATCACGCTTTCAAGTAGTTCGGGCTCAATGGCAGCCCGCTTGAGTTCGGCAATAGCAGCGTCGAGGACGTTTGTCAGTCCGGCTGAGCCAACCAGCGAGGCAACAGCTTGTAATTGTCCTTCAGCATGGAGGTCAGCCACTATTTGCTCCAGTAATAACCAGCGTTGTACCTTGTTTAACATGGCAGGGCTTTGTCCTGCTGATGATAGGATGTTAGCTGCAAGGGCAGAGAAGGTAGTAATTGCCGGTGAGATGATACTGGCAGTGTCAGATCGTTGCAGTAATTTTTGGCGCATATAATTCACTGCCACAAGGTTCGGCACAATCATCAGGCAGCCTGCTTTACCAATAGGATCAAGCCGCTGATAGTATAATTCCATTGCTATCGAGGTTTTGCCCGACCTTGCAGGACCAATTAAAACGATCACTCTTTTGGGGCAGTCCATCAGGGATTTGAACAAGTCAACCATATTTATCTTATTGTCTCATTATTCGTTTATTAGTACAAGTCGGATGCTCTGTTTGCGTGAATTGGCTGGACGATAAGGTAGTTATGCAATAGCATCATTAGGTTTGTGCCGATAGAAATTATCGATACAGGGAGATCTTGGAGCGTGAATGAATTGACGGATGGTGTAAACAATTCAATTGAGACCTATCGTGCGCTTCGGGAGGCGTATCAGGCTACCAATGTCATCAGACCAATGAGGATTAATCGCTACGAGGCGGGGGATGAGTTGGTCTACAAGGTTATCGGGGTATGTCCAGCCAGTGAAGCTACCCTTAAATTGGTGGTTGAGCGGTTCGTTGGTGGAGGTTTTGCGGGGCAGGTTTATCGTGCAA
>JAGHBS010000213.1 GCA_021160865.1 Planctomycetota bacterium
ATTCTGTTGATGTCTCATTTCATCCATGAATGTATCCTATCATATCCGCACGAAATTATACATACCTCGAGAAATTCCTACAAACGATTTTCAAAATCTCTTATCATCACACAAGGATTTTTTGACCCCGCATCTTTAAATTGGTCTAATGTAATTATGCTTGGACGAGTGCGTAGAATAACCCGCGTGGATGTAGGATTAGCAATATCCTTCGTCGGGATAGCATACCTTGCATGGATGATGGTAATGGCTGGTATGCGACACCTCTTCAATAATCTCATAGAAGCTGAGTCGCAATTCGCAGTTGGAGGATTTTTAGGTGCCTTTGCAAAGTCAGCCTGGCTGTTCGACCTGTTAGGGTTGCTCTGGCTTATTGTGGGTCTAATTCTGATTATTGGGGCATCACGTCAACGATGGAGCATATCTGCCCCATTGGTCTGTGCAATTTGTCAGGTGATATTAGCGACGATTCTTTCAGTCTGGGCAGGGAATTGTGCTGAAGCATCTGCCATTGCACTTGCAAAAGGAACGGCTAAATCCACAACTGACGTTCAAGAATATCTTAGCTGGGCAAGCCTTTACATATTTTTTGGCATTGCCCTGGTGTTATGGGGGGCGGTTCTATTGTGGCTTCTTGGGGAACGAGCACGGCTAAGGCATGGTCCAAAACCCCGCGATGGCCTTCGGACAAATATCCCCGCATAAATAAAAGTCCTCTCAACACAAATAAATCTACCTGTGTAAAAATCCTGCAATCACGTGAGCATCGGCAAGATTTTTAGCCTTGCTGGATGAGCCCGATTCGCTCGCCATAGGTTTTAAGCATCTCAAAGCGCAATTGTTGATGTTCCGGGGCAGATAGGTCGGGATCGTCTCGGATAATTTCAAACGCATCCCGCCGTGCCTGCATAAGGATATCAGCATCGTCAATCAGATCGGCTATTTTCAACTCAGGTAAGCCGTGCTGCTTAGTTCCGAAAAACTCACCGGGCCCACGGAGACGAAGGTCTTCTCGGGCTATCTTAAATCCATCATTGGTTTCAAGCAGGACTTTTAACCTTTCAGCAGCGATTGGATTTTTCGTACTGGCAACGAGTATGCAAACGGCATCGGATTTTCCACGTCCGATTCTACCCCTGAGTTGATGTAGTTGGGCAAGACCAAATCTGTCAGCATCGAGGATTACCATCACATTGGCATCGGGAACATCCAGGCCAACCTCTACAACAGTACTGGCAACAAGAACCTGTATCTTACCGGAAGAAAATTGCGACATTATCAACTCCTGCTGATCAGCCGGCATCTGCCCATGAACCAGTCCGACGGTGTAGTTGGGGAAATATCGTTGAGTAAGTCTCTCGTAGGTTCTCTGTGCAGAGGATAAATCGGAATTGCTCGTTTCAGAAACCAAGGGGGTAACGAAATACGCTTGTTGCCCTTCAGATAAGCGGCTTCGAACGTACTCGATTACCTCATCCATGCAGGATTTATCTTTCAAAATCGTCTCGGTTCTACCCCTACCTGGGGGTAAATCGTCTATTATTGAAATCTGCAAATCTCCAAAGACCGTTAACGCCAGCGTCCGCGGAATAGGCGTTGCCGTCATCACCAAGCAGTGCGGTGCGTGCCCCTTTGCTCGGAATCCGCTTCGCTGACGCACACCGAATTTGTGTTGCTCATCCACTATCGTCACTGCAAGACAATGGAATCGAACATTTTCGGACAGCAATGCATGTGTGCCGACAACAATATCAATTTGCCCATCAGCCAGTCCCTGGAGAATCTCCTTTCGCTCAGCTGGCTTGGTAGCACCTATGAGCAATGCAGTCCGAACACGAGAACCTGATAGATACTGGGAAATCTTGGCAAAGTGCTGTCGGGCGAGTATCTCAGTAGGTGCCATGATAGCCGCCTGTTTGTGATGAGCAACCGCTACCAGAGCGGTATAAAGTGCTACAACCGTCTTGCCCGAACCAACATCACCCTGAAGCAAACGATTCATCGGATGATTTTGAGCAAGGTCAGCAGCAATATCCTCGATGGCACGGTTTTGACCGGCTGTCAATTCAAATGGGAATCGTGCCCGAATACGACGATTAATCTCCTCGCTTACTGGTAATGGGTAGGCAGGTCTGGAAACATAGCGTTGCCGCTGAATGGCAATGCCAAGCTGCATCAGGAGAAACTCATCATAGGCTAATCTGGCTCGTGCTCGTTTCCATGCCTCGCGGTCTTCGGGACGATGCATCGCTGATATAGCAGTGGGTCTATCGAAAAGGTTGCGACGACGCAAATAATCGGCATCAAACCATCGTGGAAAAAGACGAGGAACTTCCGGTAGAAGACGTTTAATAATTTTTGCAATAAGCCCACCGGGCAACTTACCGCAGGGCGGATATACCGGTAGCAATTCATCTGAATCATAATTTACTTGCTGAACGTCGCGAGAATCTTCCAAAATCTCAAATTGCGGATTAATAAATTGGAACGTCTCTTTATACACCGAAACGTTACCGCTGACGATTAACCCCACCCCCCGTTTGATACGATCCCGAAGGTATCCACCGTGAAACCATTTTACAACGACTGCACCAGTACCGTCATCTAAACTGCACTCGAAATAAGGTCTGCTGCCATAGGGTTGATAGCGTGTTTCCTGAACGGTTCCTGCTACGGTTATGAGACTTTTGCATGATAATTTTTCATCACCTTCATCTGAAATACCTCGATTAGTCCAGCCAAGCGAAGATATTGGCTGAATCTGCCGTCGAAGATTGAAGCGACGTGGAAAGTACATCAGTAAATCTTCGACAGTACGGATACCGGCCTGGGTAAGTTGTTCTGCTCTTGCCGGCCCGACGCCTTTGACATACTGAACGGGTGTGTCCAATTCCAACCTTTGCACTTTATCGTGGAATTTTTATTACCTGCTCGGCGTAGATTTTGCTCGGATTGGCAATGTTATTTGCCCTGGCGATATCTTTATACCTTGAAGCATCGCCATAGAACTTTCGGGCAATGGACATAAGCGTATCACCCTTCTTGATAGTATAAAGCGTGTACGACTTACTCTCATTAGAGGCACTTTCCATCCTCGTTGCGGGGGATTGAGATGTGGGGGTATGGCTGAGAGTGATTGTCTTACTTTCTTTGGGAACATTACTCGAATGTCCCTCCGCCCTCTTACTTACCTGCTTATCTTTCGGCAAGACCTTTTCAATCCGCCTCGGGCTGGCTGAAACTTCCCTTGTCGTATCTGTCGGTTTCTTACAACCTGCAATCCCTGCAGCAACGAATGTAATAACACCTGCAATGATTAATCTTTTCTTGCTCACCTTTTCACTCTCCAATCTTCAAACATTTCTTTACCAACACCTCAACTTCGATGGTACATCATCAATCAGGCTTGTCAACTCGAATTGCTCCAAACAATGGTGCAATCCTCTTGAAAGATATTCCATTGCAGATGAGTTTTTATATAACGGTGATCGCAGAGGTCATTTTACAGGATTTTTAAGTTCGCCGATCTGCTCGATT
Organism: Planctomycetota bacterium; assembly: GCA_021160865.1. GTDB lineage: Bacteria > Planctomycetota > Phycisphaerae > SM23-33 > SM23-33 > JAGHBS01. The sequence continues at coordinate 3,538 of JAGHBS010000213.1, forward strand.
GAGCAGACGATAACATCGCCGGACTTGAGATACACCTTGGGCGAGCGCGCTTCACCTACCCCAGCAGGGGTGCCGGTCAGTATGACAGTACCAGCAAGTAGCGTCAAATCAGCGGAGATGAACTCGATAAGTTGTGGGATAGAGAAAAGCATCTCAGACGTGGAGGCATCCTGCATGACCTGTCCATTGAGAATTGCCCGAAGGCGAAGATTGGACGGATCAATATCGGTAACAATGCACGGACCAAGCGGACAAAAGGTATCAAAACTCTTCGGTCGAACCCACTGACCAAGCCGCTTTTGCCAATCACGAGCAGAAACATCATTCGCAACGGTATATCCCAGGATTACATCATAAGCCCGATCGGCAGGAACGTCTCGACAGGTCTGTCCGATTACGACGGCTAATTCTACTTCATAATCCACATTATCAGGAGCAACAGCCGGCAAACGAATCGGTTCATCAGTACCTATCACTGAGGTTATCGACTTTGCGAAGAAATTCGGCGCTTCAGGTGTCTTGGCGTGAACCTCTTCTATATGTGAGCGATAATTTCCTGCTACTGCAAAGATTGTCGGCGGTTCAATGGGCGGTAATATCTTGCGCGGCTCGACTACCACATCGGTTATTGTGTAATCATCAAGAATATCCCCCTCAATCCGTCTGAAAGTTTTATCTTCAGCCTCAAGGGCATAGGTAGGTTGCAATTGCTCATCCAATACTCGATAAAGCCTCATAGCAAATTCCCTTCTGTTGCGGTATTCTAAAGAAGAGCATTAACATTAGTGCAGAAATAAGTAAAAATCAAGGCTTGTTGAAGATAGCGTGTTTAACTTCGCAGATGCAATATCGAGGTTCATCTTATGAAGCGAAATTGTAGCCCAGCATACAGTATCACCATCCGCTTGAGTATTGATGAAACAATTACAACGCTTGCAGAGTTGATAATGGCAATAAATCAAACAGGCGGAGAAATCCATACTATCAGCACAAGTGGCAGAACACCTGAGAAACAAATCCGCCAGATTACCATCAAGGCAGCCGATAATGACCATCAAAAGGCAATTATCGCAGCTGCTGCTAATGTAAAGGGAGTAAAATTACTCTCGGTCTGCGAGGACACCTTCGCCTGTCACGAAGGAGGAAAGATAGGGATTGACCTTAAATACCCTCTGCAGGATGCCGACGATTTATCGCGTCTTTACACGCCCGGAGTGGCACGGATATGCAAGGTAATTGAAGCCGACCCATTACGATCCTTCCGCTTTACGATGAGATGCAATACCGTGGCGATTGTTACCGATGGTAGCGCCATCCTTGGTTTGGGTAATCTCGGGGCGGCAGCGGCACTACCGGTAATGGAAGGAAAAGCAATGCTCTTCAAACGATTCGCCGGCATCGACGCCATCCCAATATGCCTTGCTGAAAACTCCACCGATGCAATAGTAGCATTTGTAAAGGCAGTTGCGCCTACTTTCGGTGGAATCAATCTTGAGGACATTTCCGCACCACGATGCTTCGAGATTGAACAACGATTGCGCGATGAACTCGACATACCAGTCTTTCACGACGACCAACATGGCACAGCCATCGTTGTACTGGCTGCTCTGACTAATGCGTTGAAGGTAGTCGGCAAGGACATCGATAAGATAAAAATAGTCTTTAGCGGTGTCGGAGCGGCAGGGACTGCCTGCACGGAATTGCTACTTTCGGCAGGGGCGAAAAACATCATCGGTTGCGACCGTGCCGGCGCACTGTACCTCGGCAGAGAAGAACATATGAACCCTGCCAAGCAAAGATACGCACAGATGACCAACCCCGAACGACTGAAAGGAACCCTTAGCGAAGTTATTGCAGATGCCGATGTCTTCATTGGACTTTCCGGACCTGGAATCCTTACCATCGACGACGTTCGCAAGATGGCAGATAATCCGATTGTCTTTGCAATGTCGAATCCCGACCCTGAAATTTCCCCTGAAATAGCCCGTCCTGAAGTTGCAGTAATGGCTACCGGCAGGAGTGATTATCCAAATCAGATTAATAATGTACTTGCCTTCCCGGGCGTATTCCGCGGAGCACTTGACGGCAGGGCTACGAAAATAACCGAGGCGATGAAGATAGCAGCCGCTAAAGCAATAGCATCCTGCGTGCCAGAAGACCAACTTTGTGCCGATTACATTATTCCATCTGCCCTTGATGAGCAAGTTGCCCATCGGGTTGCCCAAGCCGTTCGCAGCACCGCTGAAGAAGAAGGGATAACCCGACCGCCAAGCAGCCCCGTTGAAGGAGTAGACGACCTTTTACCAACTCCAAAAGAGCATGATGAATAATCAGATTGTCATCTTCGGTGGAACTTTTGACCCGATACATCACGGGCACCTTATATCGGCTCGTGCGGTGGCTGAACATTTCGGCTTCGAGAAAATCACATTCATGCCGACGTATCAACCGCCTCACAAGGGCGAAGATTATCACCCTGCTGCCTCACCCGAAGACCGTTTGCAAATGATAAAATTGGCAATAGCAAATGAAGAAATCTTCGATGTAAGCGACCTCGAGATAACTCTTGCCAAACGAAATTACACCTACGATACCCTTCTTGCTCTGCACGAGAGATTCGGAACGGATAAAACGATATTCTGGATTATCGGCATAGACATGCTTGAAGAATTGCCCAATTGGTACAATGCCCAGCAAGTAATCGAATTAGCCCGACTGATAACCGTAGCCCGACCACCGTTCAATAAAAGAATATCTTCAATACTCGAGAAACTTCGGCAGTATTTCTCTGCCGAGCAGGTAAAGCGGCTGGAAGAAGGTATCATCTCTACGCCGTTGATAGACATTTCCAGCACAGAGATTCGTAGCCGCATCAGCAAGGGCGAATCAATAAGATACCTCACGCCAGATTCAGTGGTGGACTATATCCTTTCCAAAGGGCTTTACCGATAATCTCCCGCCCCGATAGAAACTAACGCGACACTTCGCTAATAAGCAGCTAATCTATCCGTCCCTCGGTAATTAGCACGTTTAACAGGGTTCGCTGAAAATGTAAACGGTTCTCCGCCTGGGCAAAGATGGTATCGGCATACTTCGCCATCACGCTATCAGTGATTTCATAACCTCGATAGGCAGGCAAACAATGCATCACGACGGCATCTTTGGGAGCGAGTTTCATCAAGTCCTCGTTGACCTGAAAGCCTGTAAACTCACTGAGACGTTTCTCTCGCTCCTGCTCCTGCCCCATCGAGACCCATGTATCAGTATAGACCACACAGGCACCCTTGACTGCTTCAGCAGGATCATTGCATTGCTCAAAAACACCTCCTTGCTTATCAATAGAACCTTGCGATTGCGATGAAACCTCTTTGACGAACTCATCTTCCAATTCGTATCCCTTCGGGCAAGCAAGGGTGAAGTTGATGCCGAGTTTGACACATAGCATCGCCAGCGAACGTGCGACATTATTGCCATCGCCGACAAATGCGATTTTTCTACCAGCCAGATCGCCAAATATCTCCATCGCCGTCATAACATCAGCCATCGCTTGACAGGGGTGGGAATAATCTGTCAGGGCGTTGATTACTGGCTTGGGACAAAACCGAGCTAGGTCGCAGATTGCCTGATGGCTAAACGTTCGAGCCGCTACCGCATCACACATCCTACGAAGTACCCTTGCTACATCGTTTATCGGCTCACGCTTGCCGAGCCCGATATCAGCATTGGTAAGGTAAATATCCGACCCGCCCAGCTGGGCAATTGCAGTAGCAAAACTCACGCGCGTCCGCAACGAAGGTTTCTCGAAAATAAGCGCCAAGACCTTCCGTGGACAGCTTGCCGGTAATTTACCTTCCCGGAAAAGTTTCTTCTCGGCAATCGCTCTATCCAGCAGTTTCTTCAACTCTTCGCCAGTGAAATCTGATATGTCGATAAAATCCTTCTTCATCCTTGTTGCCTCGTTTTTTTATCAGCAGATTGTTGGTAGCTCTATGCTGTTTACTTGGTTATTAATGTTCCAATGCCTTCGTCAGTAAAGATTTCCAAAAGTAGCGAATGTGTAAATCTACCATCGATAATATGGGTTCGTTTCACTCCGCCATCCAGCGCCCGCAGACATGCTTGAACCTTCGGAAGCATGCCTCCGGTGATAGTACCATCGGCAATCATCTTGCGAATATCGGCTTCACTTGCCTGGCTAATTCTGCTGTTCGGATCATCTGCTACCGCTCGGATTCCGTGAACGTCGGAAACGACCACAAATTTATCCGCCTTCAAGGCTGCGGCTACTTCACCAGCGGCAGAATCGGCATTGCAATTTAACTTTCCACCAGCCTTATCCCTCGCCAAGGGGGCAATTACCGGTATCGTACCAGATCGACAAAGTAGTGAAATCAACTTGACGTTTACTTCGGTTATCCTGCCGACCATACCAAGATCAATCTTTTTACCATTTTCCTCGAGGAACATCTTCTCGCCGAACAGCACACAGCTTGCTAATGTATGCAAGCCCATTGCCTCTGAGCCAAGGCGCTCGATTTGGGATACAATCTGTCGATTAATCTCATTGCATAAAACATGTTCCACTACGGTAAGCGTTCGCTGATCGGTATATCGTTGCCCCTTTATAAATTGCACAGCAAGACCTGCCTGCTCCAGCGCACTATTGATAGCCTTGCCCCCGCCGTGAACGATTACTACGTGTATGCCTACCGTGTTCATAAAGACCACATCGGTAATCAGGTCAGAGAATGCCTTGGCATCATCCAAAGCTGCCCCGCCGAGCTTGATGACAACGGTCTTACCGGTGAACCGTTGAATATACCCCATCGCCTCGATGAGTACCTTGGCTTTAGCGATGGCTTGTTCCATAGCGATTGCTCCTAAACGAAAGAAACAAAATTACACCTCGCCAGCGATATTGTCAATTAGCCAGTTGATTTATCAACTCACCTGTTCTGTTTTCCTTCTAATCAGACAATCATGGGTGAATGGGTCAATAATGCGAAATGACATATCGTAGCAATACATCCGAATCGATTTGCTCAACTTCAGGGCAAGGCAGTTTCAGGGCTTGAGAGACTTTCTCGATATCCTCACCTTGCACTGCGGACATACTCCCTACCCCGCCTATTATGCAAGGGGCGATGAAAACCATCAGCTCATCAGCCAGACCTTGCATTATGAATGATGTGATAACCTCCCTGCCACCTTCAATTAGAAAATACGTCCATTCTCTTTTGCCCAATTCGGTAAGCAATGATTCCAAATCAACCTTACCCTTATGAGACGGAAGCGATAAAACCTCAATGCCCGCTTGCTGGAAGAATTTTACCCGATCCGCCGCTGCTTGGTTGGTGGTTGCGATAATCACGGGCGAAACCTCAAGCGTGCGAATCAGACGACAATCGAGAGGAATCCGCAATCTGCTATCCAATATCACCCTCACAGGTTGAGAAGATGAAGGGTTATCATCAGCATCTCGACTGGTAAGGAGCGGATCATCTGCAATTACCGTACCGACCCCGACGCAAACACCATCACAAAGTCGGCGAAGTTCATGGACTCGTCGGCGGGAAGCTGTAGAAGAAATCCATTTACTATCACCACTGGCTGTTGCAATCTTACCATCAAGGCTTTGAGCCCACTTGCAGATTACCCATGGCTGCTGTTTGGTTCTCAGTTTGATGTATCCTGACAGTAATTTACGAACTTCTTCTGCCCCAATACCGACGACCACTTCAACTCCCGCATCTTTGAGCCTCCTAAAACCTCTCCCGGCAACTTTCGGATCAACATCTTCGATGGCTGATACCACTCGTGAGATGCCCGAAGAGATAATCGCCTCAGTGCAGGGTGGGGTCTTACCGAAATGGCAGCATGGCTCGAGTGTCACGTACATCGTTGCACCAGTAAGGTCTTCATGATGTTTTAGGGCATCATTAATAGCGTTAATTTCTGCGTGAGGGCCGCCGAAGCGCTCATGATAACCTTGCCCAATAATCTTACCTTCCTTTACTATAACCGCTCCGACCATCGGATTGGGTTCAACGCTACCCCTACCTTTGCGAGCAAGGTCAATTGCCATAGCCATGAAAAACTCATCATCCCTTGCCATAGTTGATAACTCATATTGAAGATTAATCACGCTTCTTCAAATCGATTATCTCCCGCAAGCATTGATGTTGCAAAACTATATTGACGAGTTATATAATCAGAGTTCGACGATTTGTCTCATCGTGAAAATTTGACAAGTATAATTATAATTCAAGTAAATCAGCATTGTTGGTGAGCGTCTCGTAATCAATCATTTGCTCTACTGTGGAAATCTGCATTAGGGGCAAAACAATGGACGAACAATCGCAGGAAAAGAAAGAAACCAACCTTGTAGTATGTCCTGCCAGTAAAGAGCCGGGCGTTCGATGGATAATCTTCGCCTGCTTTTTACTAATTGGCGGAATATACTGTTTCGTTGACCATTTCATCTGGGGAAAATACCAATACCCCGAGCCGTTTGACTGGAATGCTTACCTTAGCTACCTGTTCAATCATTATGGTGCGATTTTGTTCCCAGCCGCTGCGGTCATCTTGATAATCCGTGCGGTAATAAGCATGCGCCGCAAACTAATAGCCGACGAAGAAGGTATTGGCTATGTGGGGAAAGAAAAAATCCGCTGGGATGCCTTCAAATCGCTTGATGCCTCAAAACTCAAATCCAAAGGGATTCTGAAACTCAAATATGACTCGAACGGTCGGGAAAAGGTCTTGACACTCGATAACTGGAAGTTGCAAAACTTCCGCTCACTGGTGGAATTGGTGGAAAAGAAAATCACTGCTGAAAAATAGTACAACCGAAATCAAACCCCTTGATAAATTCACAGACGTATTTATATAATGATAGTCTCGATTGCCTTGTTTTGTCCTTGAGAAAAAGCAAAGATAAAATAAATAAACTCATAAACCAGCGCCGCTAGCTCAGTTGGTAGAGCAGCTGACTCTTAATCAGCGGGTCCGGGGTTCGAATCCCTGGCGGCGCAGTTCATAAAGGGGAAGACACCATCAGAAATTCTTCACCGTCGTTGACCATGCTTACCAAATATTATCGTTGCAAATTTACGACGGATATAGGGTGGGGGTAAATCTTTTGGCGTAGAAACGGGTTGCCTTCGAAATGTCTAAATCAGCAACGAGCAGTTTCTCCACTCCATAGGGAACATAAGCGATGCATTCACCGGAAGGGTCAACAATGCTCGTTGCAGAGTTCTGATATCGCATAGCAGTATTCACGCTGGCAAAGTAGATGGAGTTTTCCTGCGTTCGACAAATCATGGCTTGCTCGTAAAATGACTTACCCCACTGCCAATTTCGCATACACTTCTTCCATCTATTCAAAGATATGCCAGGCGGGGGAAAAATCTTCTTATCGCTGCCCGTAACCTGAGGCTGAAATACTATCCGTGCACCCCGTACAGCTGCCCACCTGACCGTTTCAGGATACCGCCAGCCTTCATGGCAAAGAACGATCCCGAACTTCACTCCATTTACACTGAAAACCCTCCGTGTACCATCAGGAACATAATACCGATCTTCACCAAAGGGGGTTATCTGGTTCTTCGTCTGATAGCCCAGGATTCTACCGGCAGCTGATATGACATACGCCCGATTGTACAACTTACCTTCCTCGAACCATTCCATCGGGATAATAACAGCGATGCGGTATTGTCTTGCTGCTAAACGGATACTTTCCAAGGCTGACTCCTGTGCCTGCTGATTTGGCGGGGGTAATTCCAAATCCAATCCGCGCAAGCCCGGTAAATATGCCTCCGGAAAGCAGACAATCTCAGCCTTCCTCGAAGCTGCTCGTTGCAAATAGGTAATAACTTTATCAACGCCTTGCTCGATACTATCGGGATGCCTTATCGAAGCAAGGGCAATACGAAACATTCTTCCCTTCATCATTTATCTCCTATCTCCTCAGCAAACCATCAGAAAATATATGCCCACGAAAGGTCAATAGCCTACTGCCAGTAGTATCGCCCCGATTGCCCCACCGACGACGAGGTTAACCAGTTTTATCTTGATAAATGCCTTGCGGGAATACGCCAGCATCGGCAGCATCCCATGACCATCCTGCACGATTGAACTTGCAAGCAAAATGCTGAAGGGAATCGTACCGTCAGCAAAGAGTTTCACAAAGATTATGTGAGGCCCGGATTCAGGAATTATCCCAATCAGACAGGCTGCCAGTAATACTAACCAATGCCACTGAGCCTTCTGACGAATACTTTCCTGCCATTGAGGAAATCGCAAATTCGCAAGATAGACCACCAGCAACGTCCCAAGCACCCATAAAAACACTCGTAAAGCATGCCTTCGAGCAACATGTTTCCATAAATGCTCCTCAAGAAAATGGTCTGGTACGGTAGTGACTATCAACAAGGCGATAGACGAAACCACCAACACCGTAATCCGTACCCAATTCCATTCCTTCGGACCTACCTGGCCAGTCAGTAAAGCAATGAGATAAGCAACCAGCACAGCAAAGAGGATTCCCCTTGCAGCAGAGCAATTTTTCCACTGGGTGACCATAACTCCGGCAGAAAAATGTTTGCATTCCTCGCCATGAACTTCAAATCCTTGAGGAATATCTACATCGACACGCATCTGTCTGCTCAGGAACCTGTCCGTCAATACACCAGCGATTAATGCGATGACGAACAATATACCCGTCAGGATGAGAAATTGTTTGGGTATCATTGCCAGCATAATAAAGGATTCGTCACCGCTGGTTGCAATCATCGTTGCCACTACCGCACCGGCGGTTACCATTCGGTGGGCATACATCGCCACCATAGCAAAGGCACCAAGACAACCCGGCGTGGCACCAAGAAACGAACCAAGCAGATACTGACCCCACTTATTAGCAGCCAACTTCTTCTGCCACTCACCCCTGCTTAAAACATTGAGATACTCGATAATCAACATCATCACGAAAACAAAGCCGGTAACCATGAATGCTTCTCTCAATACCTTTATCATTTGAGCATCTCCGTTCTGGTACCTTGCACGCAAGACCCTGCTGCAGGAGTTTCTAATGCATAATTACTGCTGTATTGTTTGTCAGGCCCCACTTTTATTACCGCATTACCACTCTTGCAGTTCGCCGACGATTTCTTCAACTAAGTCTTTTATTGTTATCAACCCGACACACTGCCCCGACGGATTAACCACGAAGGCAATTACTGTCGGCCTTTGTCTCATTTCGATTAATGCCTCGGTGATGTTCATTTGTTGGGGTAATTTCACTGCCTCGGTAATATGAGCCCCAATAGGCATATCAGAAGGGCTTAATAAAACATCATAGGCATTGAGCACCCCTACAATATTTCGCCTACTACCTAAATATACCCCCATGCGAGGATGACCGTATTGCTTGAGTAAATCGTATACCATCTGTCGGCTTGCGTCCTTAGGGATCAGAACCGCTTTGTCGATACGAACCATAACGTCGCTAAGAGTAACGTTTGAGATATTGACGATACGGTTTGCCATAACTGATTGTGCTTGAGTTATTGCCCCGCTTGCCCTTCCCTCGGCAATGATAGTAGCAATTCTACTTGACCCGCTAAATGGATTATCAGCCTCAGCATCGATCTGCTCACCCAGACATCGCAGAACCGCTCGAACGGTAATGCCAAGAAGCCCGACAAGACCGGTTAATGTGAATATCTTGCGAGAAAAATCAAGAAAGGATGAAAGTTTATAAGTGATAGTCTCTCCGTATCGCTGGAACAAACTCTTAGGTAGCAACTCGCAAAAGACAAAGACAATCGGAGTAAGAATAAACATTGCTGACCAACCTGGATGTGTCCAATTACGGAAAGTCAATATCATTACAATACCCATTGAGGCAATATAATTAGCCAGGTTGTTCCCGATCAACAGCACGCCTAAGGGTTCGTACTTTCCTCGAAGGGCTGATTGCAATTTGATAGCCCGACGTGAACCAGCATCAGCTAATAAATCAAGGCGGATTTTGTTGACAACATAAGTTCCCGTTTCAAGTCCGCTATATAGAAATGAAAGCGTCAGCCCGCTGACAAGGACGACCCATCCGATAATCTCGCCGGATTGAATTACTCCGATCACGATTCAGCCTCCTGGAGTTTCACTCTAAGCAGACCTATCCTTCGCCTTCTCATTGCCTCGACGGTGAAGATGATGTTTCGGTATCTTGCCTGCTCCCCCACCTGTGGAATATGCCCAAGTATTGATACGACCAACCCACCGACTGTCTTGAAGCGGACGTTGCCCAAATCCATCGGAAAGGCTTCTGTCCATTCGTGAATTGGTAAGTCCCCATCAACGAGCCATTCATTTTGACCAACCTGACGAACAAACGGGCCAGTAGATTCTTCGCGTCCTTCGGTGATATCACCAACAATTTCCTCGACGATTTCCTCCAGCGTTACTACCCCTGC
>JAGHBS010000222.1 GCA_021160865.1 Planctomycetota bacterium
TGCGGTGCGACCAGCGAGGTTCACGAGATACGGTGCATGGGCGACGACTTCCTTGAGATGTAATCGTTGGCGAGTGGTGTGGAATCTATCAATGGCTTGGCGAGTCAGTGGGGGCGGTTTCCATTGTCTTTGATTATGAAGGAACAGTGCCACGCAATCAAAGCCATACTCATGAGCCCTTTCCAGTGCTCGATGAAGGCCACCTGCAATGCTTAAATGTGCACCAAGCAACATATTGGTATATACTAACGCAGATTCAATCCTGCTAAACTAATATCATGAATTTATCTGTCAGGTTTATACTCGTGAAATGAAAGGGATAAATGGTAAGATAAGCAGATGACCAAGCACTGGGAAACGTTCGAGCATACTGCAGACCTTGGCTTGCAAGGTTGGGCTGACACGCTTGCTGAACTGTTTGAAGCCATGGGTGAGGCTCTTTCAAGGCAAATTTGCAACAGCCCAATCGAGCAGCGCAAGACCGTTGAGATACGAGTAAACTCGACCGATATCGAAACGTTGCTGGTAGATTTCCTTACTGAAATACTCAACCTGTTCAATTTTGAGCGATTCTTAACTGGACGGGTACGTATCAAGGAAATACACGATAATTCGCTTCGTGCCGAACTTGCTGGCGAAAGTTATGACGAAAATCGACACGAACTGGGTGAAGAAGTAAAGGCAGTGACGTATCATCAATTAAAGGTCGCTCGTGAAGGTGATAAGTGGGTTGCAAGGGTGATTCTGGATATATGAAAAATGAGCAAGATGAACGAGATAACGATTGAGAAAATAGATGATTATCGCTGGCGGATACCTAAGGAATGTCGCTCGGATATGCGCGTCGATGGGATTATCTACGCCGATGAGAAACTGATGGAGCATATTCAGCAGGAGCAGGCTGCCCTTCAGGTAGCCAACGTGGCGACGCTGCCTGGGATTGTTCGTGCCTCCCTTGCGATGCCTGACATTCACTGGGGGTATGGCTTTTGTATCGGAGGAGTGGCGGCGATGGATATCGAGGCTGGCGGGGTCATCTCGCCAGGTGGCGTGGGATACGATATAAATTGTGGCGTTCGGCTGCTGCGAACCGATCTTACCGAGGGGGATGTCCGTGATAAGTTGGAAGGATTGGTCAATCAATTGTTTCGCGATATTCCTTGCGGGGTAGGCGTCGGTGGACCTTACAAATTCACCGATGATGATTTGAAAAAAATCTGCTTGCACGGCGCTAGGTATGTTGTTGAGAAAGGGTTGGCAAATGAAGAGGACTTGGAAGTTACCGAAGCAGGCGGTTGTCTCCCCGGTGCTGACCCCGATGCCGTCTCCAAACATGCCTATCAACGCGGGCGGGATCAGTGCGGAACGCTCGGAGCAGGAAATCACTTCATCGAGGTGCAGGTAGTCGAGGAGGTCTTCGATAAGTCGGCTGCTGATGTGATGGAATTATCCCTCGGGACTATCTGCGTGATGATTCATTCGGGGTCGAGAGGTTTTGGATACCAAATTTGTGACGATGCAATCAAGATGATGCGACAGGTACCGGAAAAGTTTGGGATTTCTTTGCCCGATAGGCAATTGGTCTGTGCCCCGGTAAACAGTCAGGAAGGTCAGCAGTATCTCGGTGCGATGCGGTCAGCCGCTAATTACGCCTGGGCAAATCGTCAATTATTGGCTCAATTAGCCCGGCAGGCATTTGAACATTTCTTCAAGAGTTCGTCCGAATCGTTAGGTATCAGGCAGGTCTATGATGTTGCCCACAACATTGCCAGGATTGAAACGCATCGTGTAGATGGTAAGGAGCGTCGGCTTTGCGTGCATCGAAAAGGGGCGACGCGGGCGTTCGGACCTATAACCGATCAGTCAACCGAGGATCATCGTAAAGGGATACCCCGAAAGTATCATCAAATCGGTCAGCCCGTTCTTATCCCGGGCAGTATGGGAACAGCCAGTTATGTGCTTATCGGAACTCAACGGGCGATGGAGGAAACTTTTGGCTCGACTTGCCACGGTGCTGGCAGGGTGATGTCGCGGAAAGAAGCGATAAGACATGCTGCTGGAAGGAGCATCGATAAGGAACTTGCTGCCATCGGCATCTTCGCACGGGCAAGAGGCAGGACAGGTTTGGCTGAGGAACAGCCTGCTGCATATAAGGACGTTCACGACGTTGTTGACGTGGTGGATTCAGCCGGTATCAGCAGGAAAGTTGCCCGCCTGCGACCACTTTGTGTCGTGAAAGGGTGATTTAACAATTGTGGATTGCGCCTGCCTGCTTGCTGTGGGTAAACGGTAATTGCCGAGACAATTGTTGCGAAGCCACAGCAGAGGTACTTTACATCAGTCCTTGTGCAACTGTTTGTTTTTGATGAATCCTTTCTCATAGGGTCTTCATCGTGGTATAATAAAAGTGAGACGATGATAATCTGCATCAAGACGAATAAGTACGAAAAAGATGGGTCGTGTCGAAAGTCACGATGGTTAAATAGATAAGCACTTACATACTTGTAATAAAGGGATTGGTCATGAAACGGAGATGCGGATTCACATTGGTCGAATTGTTGGTGGTGGTTTCGATAATTGCCTTACTTATTAGCATACTTGTTCCGGCATTAGGTCGGGCAAGAGAATTAGCGAGGCAGGTTTCGTGCACGGCTAATGTAAGCGCAATTGCCAAGGGATGGGCTTTGTATGCCAATGATAATCGTGGTGCCCCGCCTATACTTCCCGACATTGTTGATCAGTATAGTGCCGATTACAGGGATGATTTACGAATGGGTGACGAATGTACGGCAGCGGCCCTTGGGACCGGTGCCCAACAGAATCTTTGCTTACTGGTAAAGATAGGCGTTGTACCATGGGAGGTATTCATCTGTCCTTCCACCGAAACTCCTAAGGCTGATCGAGGTAGTGGCAGGAAGTATGGCTTAGGAGAACTTGTCGGGGGTACCCGTGTTCTTTATTGCGATTATGGTATTCAAATACCGTACAAACATGATGATGGTCCTTATCCCTACGGTACTAATCTGTGTCCCCTGACGAAGAATATGGATGGAGGGATTGCCATACTGGCTGATAGGGCATTTAATGGGTACGACCGTCTTTACAAATGGAGTAGGAATCATCCTGAAGATGGTGAATCGGTGATGTATGCAGACGGTCATGTAAAGTTTTCTCGCGATTTCGTTATCACTCAGAGTGGCGCTAAGGTTTTGAACACCGGTGGTTGGGGCAGAAATAACATATATAGTTCCGAATATTGGTCTGATAGAACTACCGATCATCCTCGTCTTGATCCGCTGGGTTATGGCAACCCATATCGCTGCAATGTACAGTGCCCCGATTCTACCAGAGATTCGGTCATTTATGCCTGGGGTGATGGTGCGTGAGATACCGCTATAAAGCAGGACAATTTTGCTTATCGTAAACACACTGGATGAGGGATTGACAGGTTGCTAAAAAAAATTCTTGGAAGCTATTGACAATTTATACAGGCTTCTGGTATGATAAAGTATGGAAGGTGAACAAGCAATCTTAGATAGTTCATTCCTTCCGAAGCATGTTCCTGTGAGTAGTGAGTTAGCCGGGCGGTCCGGCTATATGGAATAGTAATAGTTATTCAAGGATTAAGTTAGGTTTCATTGAAAGGAGTATAAGATGCAAAAAAGAAAAGGTTTTACGTTGGTTGAATTGTTGGTAGTGGTCTCGATTATTGCACTGTTAATATCTATTCTTCTACCAACGCTTGGCAGGGCTAAGGAGCTAACCAAGCAGGTGCTTTGTGCAGCAAACTTGAGCGGGATAGGCAAAGCAATAGCACTCTATAGGAGCGAAAATGACGATATGTACCCGATCCTGCCTGACATCGATCAAGATAGTGCTCACTATCAGGCGAGACTGCGACTTGGTCCGGAATGCACACGCGCTTCTCTTCGTGACGGCGCCCAGCAGAACCTTTGCCTGCTTGTCAAAGGTCATTACCTATCATGGGGAATGTTCCTTTGTCCTTCCACAGGGAATCAGGAACTTGACCGCTCTCAAAATGAGAACTGGAAGTATGGCCTGGGTGGAAATGTAGATGGTCAAGATAAGATTTTCTGCGATTATGCCATTCAAATTCCCTATAGCCACGGCGGAGATAATCTCTGTCCTCTCGCCCCAAATATGGATGGTAGAATCGCAATCCTTGGGGATAAAGGACCTGATGGCAACTATAACACCGAATGGAGTCCGAACCATCCTAAGGACGGTGAAAACCTCCTTTATGCCGGTGGAAATGTAAGATTTTCGCGTGATAAAAATGATGACGATGATAAAAACACCGGTGGTTGGGGTGGAAATAACGTTTATACGGCGGATAATTGGGATAATGATGATCCGGAAAACCCTGAACTTCTCTCGAATGGTAATGATGTAGGTTATCCAGCTTCGACGAAGGATTCAGTCCTTTGGACATGGCGGCCGTAATAAGTTGGCACTGATGGAATGTAGGCTCTGTTAGGGCTCAAAGATGCTTGAAAGGTGATGGGGACGATGGAATAATCGTCCCCATTTTTACTTTTCCGAACTAACCAAGTCGTTGATTACCTCAGTCATCAGGTATTTGTGCTTGTATTGTTCAGCCCTGCCGTGACGTTGCCGTATCTGCTGGGATTCATTCTCGATGAGTGTCCCCGGTGAGAGGATGTTTAGTCGAATTGCTCCTAAGCGGTTGCTGGCGCGCTTACTATCGTATTCGATATTTAATTCTCGCAGGGCATTGTCCAGCCGTTGGGCCAGTTCAATCATATCAATTTGGTTTACCGGTTCGATGTTGAGTTGATAATATGGCGGATCAGCAAAATGCCCTTGCAAGATGAATCGCTGCACCTCTATCCCCATTGAGGCAGCAGCGTGGGACATTGCCTGGACTACTTGATGCTCGGTAATCTTTTCACCTGTTATCGAGCAGGTGTGGAGTCCCTTGGAGAGAAACTCGAAGACAGGGCAATTGCCAATTCGGCCGGTGATGCGTACTCGATCATCGATGTTGTACCGCCATAAGCCCGACCAATTCGAGAAGACCAGAAAATACTCCTTGCCGACCTCGACCTCGTGAGCCAGTAAGACGTCCGGCGAAGCTGATTCAATTTGTTCTGCAGGGATGAATTCGAGGAAATTTGAGGTGATTTCCGCCACGCCCGAAGGGGTCGAATCGTCAAGAGGAATTGAGAATCGCCCTTCACTTGCGAGAAGCCCGATATCACGCACGGGGACGTCACCGTAGTATTTTCTTACCAAGGGCAGATACAGTCCGACCGTTCCGCCGGTCCAAAGCCCTATGCAACTGAGTCTCCAGAAGTATTTTGGTAGCAGTTGACCGTGCCGATTTATTATTTTTTCAAGCCTCTTGGCAGCAGCACGATTGGGCGGGAATCTTAATCTGTGGATTATTTCGTCAGGAACATCGTTGCCGAGCGTGATTGTACCATCGTGCACATCACGAATTATTTTCTCGGCATTGTCCCGTCCAACCTGAGCCAATTTAACAGCAGTTGAAGGATTAGCCGTTACGAAAATTCCTACATCGTGGGCAATGCTGGCGCGTAGAATTGCATAGTATTTTTGATCGTAATTTGTTATCTGATTTATCACTTTTGGTACGGGGTACATTCTTTGGACGATCCATTTTTGATTTTCTGCCAGTAGTCCGCTTATTGCTCCGCATGGTACACCGGCGGGGCTGAAGTATTCCGAAGCAGATGAGTTGACCGTTACAATTTCTCGAAGCCAGCCGTCGGGGTGGTCTTTCAGGAGTTTGACACCGAAGATATTCCATCCCCGGCGATAGTTTCGTATGAATTGTTTGGTGATAGGAATGTGCTTCGGTTCGCCAGTCGTGCCGGAAGTAATGGCGAACATGCAAATTTTAGTTCCCCGTGAGAACAGGGCGGAAGTATCACCCGCAAAGACATCTTTTATGTAGGGTAGGTGTGTTTGGTAATTCCCGATGGGTACGGCTGAGGTGAAATCTCGATATGAGTTGATACTTTTGAAATGATGATCCTCACCGAACCTGCTTTCGGTAGAAGCGTTGATGAGTCGTCGTAGGAGCGCTTGTTGCACTTCGGGAGTATTTTTGATGGCTTTGAGGAAGTTTTTATATTCTCGAAACGCACTTATTCCTGCCAACCTTGCTATTGGGCTAAGCAGTGTGCGTTTGAGGTTCATCGAATCACCCGTAATCTCCGTTTATTACTCCTTTTACTTTTGTGATATCTTGATGCTTGCTCATCCATCGGCTGCCATGCAAGGTCAAGCGAGCCGCTTGCTATATCTTTTTCATCGATGGGTTCTTCTGCAAGGTATTTCCGGAAGAAAGCGACGATTCTGGAAGCGTATTCCCTTGGCATGGTATTTACAGATTGATTATGCTTTGCCCCCGGGACTATCCAGAGGTATTTGGGTTCGGCAGCAATGTTGTAGAGAAGCTGTGTATGCTCCGAGCGGATATAATTGTCTTTCTGACCGTGGATGAACATTATCGGTCGGGGGAGCATATTTTTTAGCGCCTTACTTACCGAGGGGAATCGTCTCGAAAGTTTTGGCTGGGCGAATCTCATCGTGCACCATAAGAGGAATCGCCAATATGCCTCCGGGTGGTTTTCGTAGATAAGTTTGATTCGTCCGAAGATTGATGCCCATCGTTTCATTAGTGTTACGAGTGTCTCGGTTGTGCTGAAGGCACCATCGCATAAAAGGGCAACAATATTCGGATCAGAACTGGCGGCAAGGATACCAGCCGCTGCCCCACGACTTATACCAAATAATCCAATCTTTGCCGATTTACCCTCTGATAAA
>JAGHBS010000161.1 GCA_021160865.1 Planctomycetota bacterium
CTTCTTTCTACGATTCTGCGTGATGCCACATTCTTTATCAGCGATAATCACCTTCACGCCGTCAGCAAGGAAGGTTTTTTCAAGCAGCCGACGGTATTCCTCTCTGCGTTCAGGATTTACTCGCACAATAATTGCATCCGTTGATGGAATTATCCCGCGAATTACCTGCTCGATGTCTTGTATCGGCGTGGGATTTCCGACAACATCATATTCCACCCCGGGGGTTGGCTGATGCCCGGTCATTGCGGTGGTACGATTGTCCAGAACGATAAATGTAATGTCCTGGCCGAGTTTTACTGCCTGCGATATTGCAACCTGTCCGGAATGGAAGAAAGTCGAATCGCCCATGAATACGACTTGCTTATTTGTGATGAATGGGTCGACACCTGCCCCCGTTCCACCGCCCAGGCCCATTCCCGAATAATCGTGCATCAACGGCGTATTGGGCGGGTACATCAGCATCGTATAACAGCCCGTATCGCCATGAAAAACCAAATCGACAGGTCCCCTATTGTGAACTCGCTTCATGTAATCAGCATCCATGAAGCGCTTCTTTATCTCCAGGCAGACATTTGCAGTATCACGATGCGGACAGCCCGGACAAAATGTCGGCAAACGCACTGGCAGCGGCCCCACGTCAACCTGCTCGGTCTGCTGAATTATCTCCATCTCTCGATTAATCGCTGATATCTGCCTCACCAGCAAATTATCTTGAGATTCACCATCTTCCGCCCCCTCAAAGCCATCTTTTCCCCTGAGGCCTCTTGTCTTTTTATCAAAAATGCTCTTGAGAAATTTGCCAATCCGTTCAATCAGGATAGATGGGTGGAGCCCCCTTTCCGAGGGGATGCCTTCAAGCCCATCAGGGAAGCGCTTTCCCCACAGCCGGACATTTCCTGCAGGATGATTCCGCTGTCTGGCTAATGTAATAACCTGTGCGACCTGTTCTTCGAGGAATCCACGCCTTTCCTCTACCACGATTATTTGCTGACAATTCTGGGCGAACTGCTCGACCAATTCTGCATCTATCGGATAACTCATTCCAAACTTCAGAATGGGAAACTCGCCGAGCAAGTCCATCTCCGCCAATGCCTGAAGTAAGTACGCACAGGCAAGTCCGCTTGTTATGAACCCCACTTCCTTTTTATCAGGACCATCTGAAGGGTAGATGACCTTGTTGAACCCAAGTTGTCGAGCATTCAGGACCGCTCTACGATGCCTTTCGGGCAACGTTGCCTCCTGCCACCATGTCTTGGGCGGTAATAACACACGTTTATCAAGATCAATCGCTTCGCTTTCAAGTACCATCCGCTGCTTTGTGCTGAGATGCGGATAGTGATTGGGCTTGCATATTACCGTCCCGCCACCATCGGCAAGATTGGTTGTCAATACATATCCGACGAACAATTCTGATGAGGCTGATAATTTGAAACCTAAATCAATAAAATCCTTGACCTCCTGAGGCGTTGACGGCTCAATCGTCGGGATGAATAAGTGCTTGGAGATGAATCTACTATCAGCAGGTACCTGCGTCGAGTCGCTCCAGGGATCATCACCATAAACCACGATTGCCCCACCTTTGGAACTTGCCCCTGCCAGGTTGCCCAATGCAAGGGCATCAGCAGCGACGTGAACGCCTACCGATTTTATTACTATCATCGCCCTGCAGTCAGCAAGTTGTGAGCCGTTCAGCATCGCCGCTGCCAGGGCTTCATTGTTATTGATAACCGCTCGGATGCCCTTTGCATTGAGCAAATCTTTTGCCAATCTTATTGCGTCGAAGAATCCTGCAACCGGACTACCTGGATAGCCTCCTAAAAGATGCACACCCCCCTCTGTCTCAAGGGCACCTTTTAACAATAATTCGTTGCCTGTAAATATCTCCGGACCTTGCTCGGTTAGAAATCTCTCATCAACCTTCATCGTGAACACATTCTATCGAAATACCAATCTTCAAACAAATCCAATTCCATTAGCTCAATTGCCGACTTTTTCCCTTACAGGCGGCTTCCAAACAGGAAAATTCAGCCTCGCTATCTCATACGCCAATAAGATGAGTCGTTAGAATTTAGCATGGCATTGATAGATATCATTGAATTTTACCTATTGCAATACTATCACTATCGTATTAGAGTGAAATCATATCCTGGCTTATTAGAAGGAGTATTGTATGTGTTGCAGGGTAAGATTTGGGAAAAGCGGGCTTAGTGTTTCGCCGATATGCTATGGTTCCTGGCAACTTTCACCAAGATACTGGGGCGAACTACCAGCTGAACAATTCAAAAAAGCAATCCATCGCGCCTTCGATGTGGGGGTGAACTTCTTCGATACTGCCGATGCCTACGGCGATGGACTTTCCGAACAGGTTCTCGGCGAAGCCTTGGCAGATTTGCCCCGCGAAGAAATCGTCGTTGCAACGAAGGTTTACTGGCATTTTTATCCCGATGGCAGAAGGCATCCAGACTTATCAGCAGATTATATAATCCGGGAATGCGAACAATCGCTCAAACGACTTAAGATGGATTATGTAGATATATATCTTCTCCATGCCTATGACCCTCTTACACCTCTGGAAGAAACGACTGAAGCATTAGAAAAACTCTACAGGGCTGGCAAGATCCGCTACTACGGAGCAAGCAATTTCACCGTCGAACAGATGCGATACGCTTGTAAACTTGGTAATTACGTAGCCCTTCAGCCCCGCTACAGTCTGATAGATCGTGAGATTGAAAAAGACTTGCTGCCCTACTGTGCCATCGAAGATATTGGTGTGTTCGTCTTCAGCCCGCTTTATCACGGCTTGCTTACTGGAAAGTATCAAGGTACTGAAACGTTTGAGGATTTTCGCAAGAATCTGCCTCGCTTCCAGGGCGAGAAGTTCAAGCAAATAACCGATGCTGTCAGGGGCCTAAAACCTATCGCGGATAAATACCAGATGAGTCTCGTTCAGCTAATCCTGGCTGCTACTTTGGCGCATCCAGCCGTTCATTGTGCCATCGTTGGAATCAAAAATGCCAGTCAGATTGAAGAGGCTGCTGGTGCAATGGGAAAAAGCATCGAGCGAGAAGATTATTTCGCAATAAGAAACGCACTGAATGTGTAAACTTTTGCGAAATCACAGGGCTGGCTAATACCAATATCCTGTAATGTCGAAGAAAAAGTTATTTGATGAGGAATTCCTTCATTGGCTCGAACGGCTCGGAATGCTTGTTCGAAGCGTCCCTGCTTCCACATCATCAACAGGGCAAAGGCGTACCAGACAATTCGGTGACGGGCTCGAATTTGCTGACCATCGTGCGTATTCCCCAGGCGACGATATACGCTTCCTCGACTGGAACTATTATGCACGAATGGAAAGGCTTCTGATAAGACTGTTCCATCTGCACAGCGAGGGGATGGTCAGCATCCTGATGGATTGTTCTGGCTCGATGAGTCTGGCGAAAAAATTTGATTACGCTCGAAAAGCAGCAGCTGCATTGGGATATATAGCGATGATAGGGCTTGATCGTGTCTTATTTCAGCCCTTCAGCCAAACCCCAGCCGAGTCTCTCATAACTGGCAGAAACCGTGGGCAGATTCTGCAAGTGCTCGATTACCTTGAAGAACTCACCGCTGAAGGTAAAACAAACCTTGGTGAATGCGTTCAACAATATATTAGCAAGACCCCTCAACCAGCCACGATAATCATAATTTCAGATATGCTTGATATCGAAGAAGACCTTCACCCCGCCCTTGCTGCACTTAGACAACATCGGGATGAGATAATCTTACTTCATGTCGTCGATTCTATTGATGCTGCCCCGGTGCATATCGGCGCCATCCAGCTGCAGGATACCGAATACAACCATCGGCTCAATATCAATGCTACCAAGGAAGTGATAAATCGCTACAAGGAAAAATGGCGAGAGTTTGCTCTCTTCATCGAAAAGACCGCTATCAACAACGGGGCAACCTATCTTCAGGCTCCGACGAATTTACCATTGGAACGAATCGTGCTACAGGTACTTAGAAATGCTCGTATCCTTCAAAGATAAGCCCCTTGAAACCGGCCGATACCTATGATAAAAATCATTCCCCTGCTGAAATGATTCGCAATTTGCCGAAGACGGTGAAAATTATGACCAAAGAGAACGGCAACATAAGTGATTATCAACTAACCCGATATGAAGGTAATCCAATCATCACACCAGAAGACTTCCCCGGTGCGATGGCGGTTTTCAATCCCGGCCAAACGATGATGGGAGATGAGACGATACTACTGGTTTCGATTATCCATCGAAGCGGTAAATACCGTGGAATCGAGGGGGCTACATCACACGTTGCCCGAAGCCATGATGGGATTAACTTCCAGATAGACCCCGAACCGTTCATCAATCCAACGGATCTCGAACCATATCGCTGGCTCGATGTTCACCTGATTGATACACGGATAACATATTTAGATGGCTGGTATTACATTATCCACCCATCAGCCCATCCGATATGGGGCACCTTTGGGATAATTGGCAGGACGAAAGATTTTAAAAACCACGAATATATGGATGTAATTTCGCTTCCCGATAATCGTGTTCCCTGCTTATTTCCTGAAAAGATAAATGGCTTTTACTATCGGCTCGATAGACCTTATCGAGTTGCCCCGAATGAACATCACACTGATGGCAACATCTGGCTTGCCTGTTCGCCTGATCTTATTCATTGGGGGCATTTTAGACCATTATTGCGACCTGGATTCGCTCCGTGGGCGCAGACAAAAATCGGGCCGACCCCACCGATCCGAACGGAAAAGGGCTGGCTTGTGATTATCCACGGCGTAGCACAATCCTGCGCAGGGTATAGGTACTGTTTGGGAGCAATGCTTTTAGACTTAGAAAACCCCGAACGCATCATCGGCCTTGTGCGGGGTTCAATCCTCTCGCCGGATACCGAATACGAACGAACGGGCGTGGTGCCGAATGTGGTCTTTGCTTGTGGAGCAATTGCCGATAACGATAAAGACCAAATTCGCGTCTATTACGGAGCCGCTGATACCTGCATCTGCCTGGCAACGGGCTCGCTTAGCAAATTAGTAGAAGCCTGCTTGGCTGATGGCCCGGTGGTTCAATGATAATGGCTCATTCGATTCATTCATCGGCAGCCAACCGTTCTGCCTCGACGGCATCTATATCTCGATTGTTATCAAGTAGTACCATGATTATGAATTCGAATAGTTTGCATACAGGATTATCGCAACATCACGACAAAATTTTTGCTCTGCACAGATTTTACCTAACTTCCGCACTTACAAGGAATTATGGAGATTTCATTAACGAAGTTTCCCCTTTCTTGCACATTTTTATTGTTTGAACTACTGTAATTGGATATACTTATGTCAAGAAAGCACAAGGCTGTGGCGGATACAGAGTTGCGATATTCACAATAATCCTGTCCTCGCAAGGGTTATGGGGTACATTTGAAAAGATAAGGGTGGTTCGGTAGTGGCAACAATCAGTTACGACGATCGCAGTTATCTAATAGATGGCAAGCGGATCTGGTTAACCAGTGGGTCTATACACTATTTCCGCGTTCCACATGAATTGTGGAGAGATCGTCTAATAAAGGCCAAGCGGGCAGGTTTGAATTGCATACAAACCTATATCGCCTGGAATTTCCACGAACAGCAAGAGGGGAAATGGAACTTCGACGGTGATTATGATCTGAGAGAATTTGTCCTTCAGGCAGGTGAGCTGGGTTTATACGTCATTCTCCGTCCAGGGCCCTATATCTGTGCGGAATGGGAAACAGGTGGGCTTCCTGCCTGGCTGGTGGTAAAGAAAGGCGTTGCCCTCCGCACTGCAAACGCTACTTATATGCATTACTTCGATAAATACCTCAAGAAAGTGCTTTCACGTCTCAGTGATCTGCAAATCACCCGAGGAGGCAACATCATCCTTATACAAAATGAAAACGAATATATCTATACCACCATGCCAGACCGCATTAATTACCTTGGTTTTATCAACCAGCTCATTCGTCGGGCAGGGTTCGATATTCCGATAATCACCTGTAATTACCTGACAGAGCCGCGAGTACCCGACACGATAGAATGCTGCAATGGTTATGAGGATGTAATCCCATTCCTGAAGCGGCTCCGAACCGCCCAGCCTGATGCACCGATGCTGGCAACGGAGTTCTGGCCCGGTTGGTTCGATTACTGGGGCGGGGAGCATCAAACCAGAGATGCAAAGGAAGTTGCACGCAAGGCACTGGAAATACTGGGCTGCGGTTGCCAGGTCAATTATTACATGTGGCACGGTGGAACGAACTTCGCCTTCTGGGCAAGCAAACTCGGTCATGCTGGGGCACGTTGGCAGACAACAAGTTATGATTACGATGCTCCCCTGGCTGAAGGCGGTGGACTGACGGAAAAGTATTACCTGACCAAACTTGTAAATATGCTTGGAACGCACTTCGGCAGGGTACTGTCAGCAGGGAAGATGACTGGCCCGGATGTCAGCGTGCTCGATAGTACGCAGGTCTATAATCTTTCAGGCCCTGCCGGCAGATTGGCAGTAATATCCAATGGTGGACGCCAAGAAATTACTACTGCAACTGCATCCTTGCCTGATGGGAAAAAATTAGACGTATCGCTTGAACCATTCGGTGCGGTGGCTATCCCCGTCGATGTCCAATTAGGTCCAGAAGCATTACTCAATTACGCCAACATCATGCCATTGGGATTCTTCGGTGAAAACATCCTTGTACTGCACGGACCGGCAGGCTGGCAGGCAAGACTGGCGATTAATGGTAAGGAATTGACTTACCAGATACCCTCCGAGGACGAACCGCTGTTGCTGGAACATGCCAGGCAGAAGATAGTGATAATCAATACGGATTTGGCCCAGCGGACATGGGAGGTTGACGGTTCGCTGATTATGGGACCTGATTTTGTCGGGGAAAGTATTGATGATGTTCGTCCACACTCGGGTAGCAAGCAATATGCGATAATCACGCCGGAAGGTCGGCTCGGTCATAAGAAGGTATCACGCCAGGGGCCTCATAAGCCCACCCCACCGCGGCTTGGTACGTTTACACGACTTTGCATCTGCGATGAGCCGATTAACGAGGAATTGACGTGGGAAAAGATCGACCGCCCGCGCGACCTTGCCGTTCATGGAATCAATTACGGCTATGGATGGTATCGGCTGGAGGTATCATTCCCTCGAGCGGTAAAGAGAAACATCTTTCTTTCACGATGCGAAGATCGTGCAATTATCTACCTCAACGGTAAGATGGTCGGGATATGGGGTAGAGGTCCTGAAGCAACGAGAGAGCCAATACCCGTTTCTTTCAAACGTGGAAAGAACGTGATGGTGTTCCTGGTAGATAACCTTGGACGAAGAAACGGCGGCATCAACCTGGGTGGTTTCAAAGGGATTGCAGGATCAATCTGGAACGCCAAACCGCTTCGTACAAAGAAGTTCAAAATCACTGCTGGTGCGAATTTCAGCAAGCGATCAATCCCACGAATGCTCAATTATATAATTCCCGAATTAGAATCAGAGCAACTTTGGACGGCTGAAACTGTATTTAATTTACCGACAATTTGTCCTATTCATCTTTCGTATGACAACTTGCCACACCACATAGCCATAATCTGCAATGATCGCCAGACAGCCTTTTTCCCAAAGAATGAAGGATACGGCGACGTGATACTCGGTAACGAATTACGAAGGGGCAAAAACACATTACAGCTGCTGATTTGGGGGAATCTGAACCCGAAAGACCTTGGGAAAATCAATCTATATTTGCTGACCGAACCGATCTCTGCTGGCGGAAAATGGTCTATCCGAAAATGGTCGGTACCTTCACAGAAGGGGCGTGTTGTCGGAAAGGAATTACCAGCATGGTATTGCGCTCATTTCAAGTACTCACCAACAGATGTACCCTTATTCTTGAAAATTACAGGTGCTAAAAAGGGACAGATATACCTGAACAGACAAAATGTTGGTAGATTTTGGAATATAGGTCCGCAGGAATACTATTACTTACCGGAACCCTGGCTTCGTGAGGATAACGAACTTTTAATCTTTACCGAACAGGGCAACTCCCCGACGGGTAGCAAACTCGTCTTCCGTTCAGGTGGTCCGTATCGATAAATTGTTCTTATACCTCAATATACTAAAGGGCATCTAAAAGAATAGACAATTTCCTTGTTGTATAACCCAAAAGGCGGTAATATAATATCTATAAGTGAAATAATAAATCCTCTTGACGAGGAAGGCCTTATATGGTTTAGTGTGTTTATCCTGCAAAACTTCTCAGTACTAAGGAAGCGAATCATGCGAAATGTAACAAAAAAAGAAATTGTCGATCGGATTGCCGAGCGGTTAGGTGCAAGGCACATTTTGACTAAAAGGATTGTCCAGGAATTCTTGGACGAGGTTATCAACGAACTTGCCCGGGGTAATCGTCTTGAGTTTCGTGATTTCGGCGTATTTGAAACAAGGATCAGAAAGGCACGGGCAGCACAGAATCCGAAAACACGCGAACGGGTCGAGGTGCCTGAAAAACGCACCGTAAGGTTCAAAGCGGGCAGATTGATGAGGAAAAAGGTTCAGGAACAATACACTGCTTGAATGAACCTTATCGTGCTTTGCCATTACGCTGAGCCCGGCCGTTTTCACTCGAAGAACTATATTTTCGTGGTACTAATGTGACATTTTCTTCTTTAACAAATCCGCAAATCTCTTCATAGAATTGCTTATCGGGGGAAATAAACCATTCATCAGAAAGACGAATGCGTACACGTACATCCTGCCTGATCGCTGGGGATACTTCCAACTCTACTGGACAACGTCCGCTGAAGCGTTTGAGAATCCTGCCCAACTCATCGAGATGATTTCCATTAGAGGTTTCAGGGAGGCGAATTCTAACCAATCCGGTAAGTTTGGTGATTGCTTCTTCCACAGAAATTGCATCTTCGACGATAATCTGAAGCCTCTCCCGCCGTTTGTCAATCCTGCCGGTGAGGAACAGGATATTATCGGTGGTGAGCATATCGGTTAGTCTCTCATAGGCATCCGCGAACACCACGCATTCAGCTGTACCGGTAAGGTCCTCTATCGTCATGCTTGCCATTCTTCTTCCTGCTGATCGTCCGCGTTTGGTGATTCGCTTCCTGACGGCGGTAATCATGCACCCTATCACTACCTGCGAGCCGTCGGGTAAGTCAGCAAGTTCTGCACAGGTAGCCGAGCCGAGCGAATCGAGTTCGCGGGCATACTTTACAAGCGGATGACTGGTCACATAGAAACCGAGTGTTTCTTTCTCTGCCTGTAATAACTGTGCTTCGCTGAGTGGTTCGACATCGGGAAACCTTGCCGGGGGTAAATCGGCATCTAAACTACTCTGCCCTGAAAGGGCACCGTGGGTAAAGAAACTCATTTGCCCGCTTCGTTCATCCTGGGCTGCAGCGTTGCCCATTTCGATTGCAGCATCCACTGCGGCTAACATCGCTGCACGGTGGGCACCAAGGGAGTCAAATGCTCCACACTTTATCAATGCCTCAATCGTAGCACGATTCACTACGCGAAGGTCTACGGTTCGGCAAAAGTGATACAGGTCGCGAAATTTGCCAACTTTTTTTCTTGCTTCGATAATCGCTTCAACCGCCCTTGAGCCAACTCCTTTCACCGCTGTCAATCCGAAACGAATTGCATTACCATCGGGGGTAAAATCAGCGCCTGAAAGGTTTATATCAGGTGGAAGGATTGAAATGCCCATCCTCCTTGCCTCTTCCATGTACTCGACGACCTTTTCGGTATCCCCACTCTCGAAGGTCAGAAGTGCTGCCATAAACTCGCAAGGCCAGTACCGCTTGAAATAAGCCGTTTGATACGCCACAATCGCGTATCTGGTTGAATGTGCCTTGTTGAACCCATAGCCAGCAAATCGCATAATCAGATCGAAAAGGTACTGAGCCTCTTCAATGGAAATTCCATTCTCCCGGGCACCGGAGATAAAGTTCTTTCGCTCAGCCGCTATTACATCCTGGTTCTTCTTGGAAATAGCCTTTATCAGCGTCAAGGCAGTATTTAGGGGCAACTTCCCCAGGCGATTTAAAACTTGCATTACCTGTTCCTGATAAACCATTATCCCATAAGTTTCCGACAAGATGTCATCTACCAATGGATGAACCGATGGAACGGGTTCGCTACCTTCTTTGCGATTACAATACGATGGGATTAGTTCCATCGGGCCTGGGCGGTACATAGCATTGGCAGCAATGAGATCCTCGATACGATCAGGCTTCATTTGTCTAAGCAATTCCCGCATCCCTGCAGATTCAAATTGAAAGACCCCTTTCGTCTGGCCGGTACGGAACAATTCAAAGACATTTTGATCGTCAAGTGGGATGGTCTCAGGGTCAATATCCTTGCCTGTAGACTGTAAGACAAGGTCTCTTGCTCGTTGAATTGTCGTAAGCGTCTTTAATCCGAGCAAATCCATCTTCATCAAGCCGACCTTATCGCACGTTGGACCATCCCACTGGGTAATTGCATCTTCGCTATCAGCCTGTCTGCAGAGCGGGACGAAGTTTTCCAGCGGTTTATCAGCAATGATGATACCAGCAGCGTGGACGCCAGCATGGCGGGCAAGACCCTCAAGTTTGCGGGCGTGATCGAAAAGTTCCTTCACACGGGGATCATTACGATAAAGTTCCTGTAAGGATGGTTCTGACTTCAATGCCTCATCTATGGTCATACCGAGGGATTCTGGAATCTTCTTTGCGATGGCATCAACTTCCGGAAGCGGCAAATCCAGCACTCTGCCAACATCACGAATAACCGCACGGGCCTTGAGGGTACCGAAGGTGATAATCTGGGCAACGTGTCCGTACTTATTCCGAACGTACTCAAGTACTTTTGACCTGCCTTCCTGACAGATGTCAATGTCGAAGTCGGGGGCATCTGGTCTTTGAATATCGGTGAATCGCTCGAATAATAAACCGTATTTGATTGGGTCAACGTCGCTGATACCTAAACAATACCCCATTAGAGTAGCACAGCCGCTGCCTCTTGCACCGCAGGGAATCCCTTTTGAACGAGCATAATTGACGAAGTCCTGAACAATAAGCACGTAGGATGAATATCCCTTCGCCTCGATTACTGAAAGTTCCCGTTCAAGTCGGCGTCGATATTCTTCGGGAATATCATCTCCAAATCGCCTCTTCAAGCCCGCCTCGCAAAGATAACGAAGATACTCATAGGGCGGCTGACCATCGGGCGTGGCAAAATGCGGTAAATGCTTCTGTGAAAAATCCAGCCGAACATCGCACATCTCAGCTATGGCAAGTGTGTTATCAGCAGCCTGGAGGTAATCGTGAAATGC
Source organism: Planctomycetota bacterium (assembly GCA_021160865.1). GTDB lineage: Bacteria > Planctomycetota > Phycisphaerae > SM23-33 > SM23-33 > JAGHBS01. Next base: position 11,371 of record JAGHBS010000161.1, read on the forward strand.
TTGGCGCATCTCGAGAGGACTTTTTAGATAAAGTTGAGGCGAGTACTTCATTGCCCCGCCTTCAGCAAGGGTCTTACCGGTGGAAATGCACGTCAGGACCTCATGGCTTGGTTTATCATCAGCAGTGAGAAAATGAACATCGTTTGTCCCCACTATCCTGATGCCCAATTTCTTCCCCAGGGCAATCAACTTGGGATTGACTTCTTCTTGCTCAGGAAGGGATTGATTCTGAATTTCCAGAAAGAACCTCTCAGACCCAAAAATATCGAGATATTCCTTGGCGATGCTCTCAGCCTTTTCATCCTGGCCGGCAAGTAAGGCAGCTGGTATTTCTCCGCTCATACAAGCGGAGGTACAGATTAGTCCTTCGTTGAACTCGCCAAGCAATTCGCGGTCAATGCGCGGTCGGTAATAAAATCCCTCCAGATATGCTCTACTTGAAAGACGAATAAGATTCTGCCAGCCTTTCTCATTCATCGCCAGCAGGATAATGTGATAAGATGCCTCAGATATTCCCCCAGCAGATTGATCGAACCGACTTGTCGGAGAAATATACGCCTCGATACCAAGAATAGGTTTTATCCCCGACGATACACAGGCAGTATAGAACTCTATCGCACCAAAAAGATTACCGTGATCAGTCAATGCCAGGGCATCCATTCCCATTTCCTTGGCGCGATTAACCAGCGAGCTGATACGATTGGCACCGTCGAGAAGCGAGTATTCCGAATGGACATGAAGATGTACAAACCCATCCATGGCTACTTTATTTCTCCGCAAAAATCATCTTACTAACCGAGAAGGAACTATGCGTCTATTATGTAAAAACCTCTCAGTCGAGATATTTCTTTCAGTAATATAGCACCACCTCGGCGTTCATTCCAGAACCTATTTTGACATCCCCGAAATTCACAAATTCAGCAATTACCAGGTTTATTTCATAAAAACCTTCACGGGTTTGAATAGTCTTTCTCTTTTCTCATCGGGTTTGATAATCGCCAATAGATTTCCATCCTTATCAACTGCACCAAAGATATCTCCGAAGTCGGTTTCCCACGGAATAGCCTGGGCAACAGATTTACTCAGGGATGTTGGTAGTCCCCTTCTCAGTCGGCAAGCCTGACCTGGGGTTATGACTACCCGACATTGAGGGGGTATCACCTCAACAGGCTGGATAAGGTATTGTTCAATCGTATCAGGATGAATGTCTGTGAGTTTTACCGAAGCATCTATACCGAACGGTCCGATTGCTTCACGGACTATTCTCTCGCAATATGCGCCGATTGAGAGTTTTTCGCCGATATCCCGCACGAGGCTTCGGACGTAAGTGCCGCTGCTGCAAGAAAGTCTCAATTGAAGGTATGGATATTCATACTCAATTACTTCGATATTATGGATGGTAACCGGCTTGGGACATAAATCCAACGTCTTACCGGCACGGGCGAGTTGATACGCTCGCTTCCCAGCCACTTTCACTGCTGAATATGCAGGTGGAGTTTGCTTAATCGTACCGATAAACTCATTGACAACTTTCTTTATTTCGTCCAACATTGGCGGGGAAGATACTTCGACTTGCTCGATTTCACCTTCAGCATCGTCAGTAGTACTTCTTGCCCCAAGTCTGGCGACGGTGAAGTAGCGCTTGGGATGCTGCTGAATTAATTCGACGAACCTGGTTGCTTTGCCGAGGCATATAATCAAAACCCCCTCAGCCATCGGATCAAGCGTGCCTGCATGGCCAACCTTAACCTTCTTGCCAACGATGCCCTTGATATGGCGGATTGCATCGTAACTACTCTTGCCCACTGGTTTGCACACATTCAGTAAGGCGAACATAACTCCGATTAAACACTTATACAATCCGAGGTGAAGAAAAATCTCTGCGCCAACAGGAGGACTAATGAGCCTCACCAACCAATCATTGATAAAATCACATCCATTTATTCTGCAAGTGAATATCGAAGAGTACATTACCGATAATTATCTGTGAGGTCGGGGAGAAAGGATGGACAAACTCAATTAAGGGCGCTTCTGATGAAAAATCAAATCGCTGTTCCCGAAGCAAAGTTTTTCAATCGAGCTGAATTGCTGGAAAACCTCTTGCAGATAAGCATTGCCCTATCGGCAAGTCGCGATCGACGAGAAATGCTCGAGATGATCCTCACTGAGGCACGCAGATTAACCAACGCTCAAGCAGGTACACTTTACATCAAACATCAGGATCAACTCCAATTCGTCGTCGCGCAAAACGATGTAATCGACCTTTCAACCATTAATAATAAACTCATTGGCAGGAGCATAAAAATCGCGAACAATTCCCTCGCCGGTTTTGCTGCTCTTACTGGAAGGATTGTCAATATCCCTGATTCTCATCATCTTGCCAGCGGTGCGCCATTCAGAATAAACCGTGATCTCGATCAAACCACTGGCTATGATACCCGAAGCATTCTCGCTATCCCGCTGAAATGCCCTGACGGCGAGGTCGTTGGTGTGTTGCAATTGATTAACTGCCTTGGGCACGATGGGGCCATCGTACCATTCCAACTTCATCAGGATCAGCCCATAATGTCGCTTGCTTCAATGGCAGCGGTAAGCATACACAATCTTCTCCTGACTGAACGACTCAAACGGGCAAATCTCGATACTATTATCCGTTTGAGCGTCATTGCAGAATTCCGCGACCGTGGTACTGCCCAGCATATCAAGCGAATCAGCCATATTTCAACCCTGATAGCAAGGGCGATGAAACTCGACGATGAACAAGTAGAACTTATCCAGAGCGCCTCACCAATGCACGATATTGGTAAGATAGGTATACCCGATTCCATCCTTCTCAAGCCAGGGCCGCTAACAGACGAGGAACGAAAAATCGTAGAAAAACATACTATTATCGGTGGGGAAATCCTTGCGAATCCCACAAATGACCTGATGATAACTGCCCGTGA
>JAGHBS010000054.1 GCA_021160865.1 Planctomycetota bacterium
ATCAAAGCATCCTCAAAACGGGACAAGCCAGCGGGGAAAAACCTCTACCAGGCCTGTCTCAAACCTGGAATACTGGCTAAGCCACGCCAAACCCACCGACACCAAGCCAGCTGCTACCATGTCAACTGAAAGGTCAGGAGAAAAATCACCATTGCAGCAAGCAAACAATCCCTTCGGCAGGACAAACCGATTTACACGACAAGATGCCTTGCCCGGCGTGATATTACTTTCTAATGGAAAGATCCTTCCGGGATACATCTACACGACACGCGATAAGGGCTGGATAGTATATGTCGAATCGGAAAAACGCTGGCGACACATACCACCAATCCTTGTGCTAAGCATATCCGCAGTAGTTATCGAAGAGGGGATGGAAAAGGAATGGCGCTGGAAAGAAATGGGCAGAAACGAAAAAATCTTCACCGGGAGAAAAAAGCCAACCCGCCGATTCCTCTGGCGATTCCATCTCATCGATGATTCATACATCACCGGGGCAGTCAAAGGTCAACCCGTCTGGATCGAACAATCGGGCAAGCGATTAGGCCCCTTTGTCTTACACGAACGGCAAGCAGGTAAGTTTGGACAATCATTGGACGATCTCGTCTACATCAAAAAAATAATCATCTCCAGACAAGCAATGAACAAGGCAGAGAAACTTATCAAAACGCGAAACAATGAAAAAACTCCCACCCCTTGCTAACTCGGTAGAGTAAGTGGTTCGTGTATCTCCGAAAGCAAGTCAATTTTTTCACCGATGTTTCAGGAAAGGACACTTATTTCCGCAGATTTTCAGAACACCATTATATAGGTTCTTTCAGGACTGATTTATCCTCTCAATAATGACATTACTTCGCTTCTTGTGGATGAGTTGGTCTTGCAAATACCCCTTAGAGCAGAAGTAATCATCACCGAGCCTGGCTTTTTTACTCCACGGATTATCATGCAGGTATGTTCAGCCTCAAGTACCACAGCCACACCTTTCGGTTTGAGTTTCTCCATGATGATGTCAGCAATCTGATTTGTTAGGCGTTCCTGCAGTTGCGGGCGATGTGCGAACGAATCAATGACACGGGCAAGTTTGCTGATCCCCACGACCATACCGTCAGGAAGGTATGCCACATGCGCCCTGCCCATAAAGGGCAATAAATGATGCTCACACATACTATGAAACGGAATGTCCCGCAAAACAACCAACTCATCATACTTTTCCTCAAAGACCGCCTCTAAATGTCTGGCAGGATCGTCTCCTAACCCCGAGAAAAGTTCTCTATACGCCCGCATCACCCGCTCAGGCGTGCCTTTCAAGCCCTCCCTATCAGGGTCCTCACCAATCGCACGGATAATCTCACGCACTGCCTTTACGATGGCTTCTGAATCAAATTCGCCTTGCGAAGCATTCCTGCTCATTTCACACTCCTTGAAATCAAACTATAATTTTTCATCTTACTCGCAATTGCGATAAACTCCAACGGGCAGCATCGGCCACTATGGGCGATTCGTGCCTGGACAATCGCATCAATAACCTTTTTACCTCATCATCCCCACCCTCACTTACTGCAGCGATGGCAGCATTGCGGAGAAACATCTCATATTTTGCTCGTCTAATGGTCAAGCCACGGGTAAAGCGGTCCCAATCTGCCTTGCTCCACTTTAGTACATCCCTTGGGGTAATCTTTGCTACGGCATTTAGTGTAATCAACTCAGCATCACCTGCAGGAACGTTGCGATTATACCGACAAGCCTCCTGACAAGTATCGCAGCCGAACAACCATCGACTACAGGCCATCTTGAACTCATCCGGGATGATGCCCCGATGCTCAATCGTTAGATAACTCACACAACGATTAGCATCAAGCAGTCCATCGCCGGTCAATGCCCTCGTCGGACAAGATTCAACACACGCCTGGCAAGAAAGACAGCCGTTCTCCATTGGCTTATCCGGTTCTAACGGTAGATTCGTAATAATCTCCGCCAGTAAGAGATAACTTCCATGTTTTGGATTTACCAGGCAGCCATTCTTTCCGATCCATCCAAGTCCAGCAGCGGCAGCAAGACTTCGCTCCAGAAGGGGGGCAGTGTCCACGCAAATCCTGCTGAAAAGACCTGAAACAAGTTTAGAAATCTCCGACACGATCCTCTTACAGCGCTTATGTAAGATGCGATGATAATCCCTGCCTCGAGCATATCGGGCTATCCAGAATCTTGCGGATGTTTCCTCGCGATCAAAAGGTGCATAAGAGATTGCAAGACAAATTATTGATCCCACTTTACCTGCACCTTCAGGTAAGAGAAACCTTGTATCACACCGCTGCTTGGAATTACGTACTAACCAATCCATCCCGGCATGGTATCCAAGTGAAAGGAAACGCATGAATCGCTCTGCCTCTGCCACTGGTCCTGTCGGAACAATTCCGACAGCGACAAATCCCTCCTGAGCAGCAAGATGCTTAATCGCATCCTTTATCCCAGCAAGGTCTGCTGAAGTTGCTTCCGTGAGGCTGATTTTCCCATCACGTTGAAAAATAGTCATAGCTACGTGCTTTTGGATACTACCATTTAGGCATTATACAACAGTCTTATACACAGTTGGAGAAAGGGGGAAATAATTGTGGCAATTTCGGCTTCTCACCCTGCCAATCGACTTCACGAGGAACTATTACCGTGCAAGCCTGGCCTCAACGAGGTCAACGTGATCGCCGACATCAAGATGGTCAGGACCAAAGTCAACCAGAATAGTCAATCGCCTTACCCCTTGAATATTGCATCGTAAAGGGATTGGTTTTATTCCCGCGGTGAGGATTATTGGCTTTACAATATCTTTACCGTCAGCAAGGATTCGTAATTCGGCATTTCCCTTACCATCAGTAGAATCATCAATACCAGCCAGGGCAACGAAGAGGCGAAAGTCCTCCTTCAATTCATAAGTCACACTACAACGGCTATGCAAGCCAAGCCCCTTTTTGTAAATAGTTCCTGAAAGTTTCAAAGGACCGCCTGCCGAACTGCGATCCTGCCTGAATGGGAAAGTAATATCGAAAAGCCCTGCCTGATCCACCTTGACGGGCGTAAGGTCGGATAGATAGACAAAGCGGTTAGACCTGAAGCGAATTTCTGCCAATTCTCCCAGGTGGACTAACTCTGTCTGCATCTTTTCACAGGATATCACCATCTTCCCCTGTTTGAACTGTAATGACTCGAACGGCAAGATTGAGCCATCTTTGCCAATAATTTCACCAGCAGGGGTAACCTTATTGCGAGCAATCCTGGCAAGCCGAATCATGTGGACATAATCAAGTCCAACGGTACGATCTGCCTGACTATACCGGAAGACAATGCGGTCAGAACGTATCTCCTTCAGCACACCTGGCACGGGTATCCACTCGCCTCTTTCATTTTCAGCAACGAGGTAATCCTCCGTGGGGCTCAATGGCCCCATCTGCTCGACCCTATCTTTCACATCTCGAGCGCACCGGTGTGAATGAAGAAAATAAATGGTATCTATCAGCGAGACATCTGCGGTAGTTTTTCCCGTAAGGTTGCTGGTAAACGAAACCTTGCCATTTTTCAAGATAACGTCATGAGCAGACAAAATCCCACCATTGGAAAACGAAATGATTACCCGATGTGGGTTATTCATGATTTGCTTATGGGAAGAAAACTTAATTTGCCACAAGTCCTGCAGGGGAACTTTCTTCTCACCGCCATCAGGCAGGGAAAAAACCGCAACAGATTCACCTTTTTTCTGATCAGTAATAGCAACTAATCTCCCCAAAAAACTCTC